>DATHBY010000589.1:0-3575 GCA_035295885.1 Allosphingosinicella sp. | reverse complement strand
CCCCAGGTGCGGGCGGCGGCGCGGCTGTCCATCACCTCGAGGCCGATGCCGCGCCCTTCCAGCGCCTCGCGCAGCGCACGCGGCGGATGGGTGAGGCGCGGGCCGGTGCCGAGGAGCAGGAATTCGGGGCCAGGGTCGAGGGCGAGCAGCGGTTCGAAATCCGCCACCGCCAGCTCAGGGAGCGGCGGCGGGGTCCATTCATCGGCGCTGAGCGGAGTCAGCAGCAGGGCAAGGTACACACCCTCGTCGACCACGAAGCCGCCCCCGGAAAAGCCCGTGACGACGGGTCCTTCGGCGGCGGGGTCGCGGTCGAAACGGGCCATCAATAGCCTTCGTTATGGCTCGCTACGCGCTCGCCCCCGGAGGTGGTCACGTTGGTCTTCGGCAGGAAGCTGTTCGAATCGACCTTCAGCCAGACCAGCCAGGGCGCGGCGATGTAGACGGTCGAATAGGTGCCGACGATCACGCTGATCAGCAACGCCGTGGTGAAGCTCTGGATGATGTCGGGCCCCAGGATCATCAGCGAGCCGAGCGCGAGCAGCATCGAGAAGTTGGTGGCGACGGTTCGCGACAGGGTCTCGTTCATCGACAGGTTGAGGAGCGGGACGATTTCCATCTTGCGGTATTTGCGCAGATTCTCGCGTACCCGGTCGTAGATGACGATCGTGTCGTTGAGCGAATAGCCGATCAGGGTCAGCAACGCTGCGACGACGTTGAGGTCGAACTCCATCTGGGTGAGGGAGAAGAAGCCCAGGGTGAGGGTGACGTCGTGGAACAGGGAGAAGAGCGCCCCGACTCCGAACTGCCATTCGAACCGTATCCAGATGTAGATGACGATTCCGATCGCGGAGAGCAGAAGGGCGAGCGCGCCGTCCCAGACCAGCTCCTCCGACACCTTGCCGGAGACGGTGTCGACCGCGTCGATCCGGACTCCCGGATAGTTTTGCTGAAGCGCCTGGCGGACCTTCGACGCCGCCTTGTTGGCGCCCTCCTCGCCGCCTTCGGGCAAGGGCAGGCGGATCGAGATTTCGCGGGGGCTGCCGAATTCCTGCACGCTCGGATCGCCGAGGCCGAGATCGGTGATCTCGGTGCGCAGCTTATCGAGCGACGGCGACTGGGCGAAGGTGGTGCGGATCACCTGGCCGCCGGCGAAATCGACTCCGAAATTGAGCCCCTTGACCGCAAGCAGTGCGATCGAGCCCGCCAGGAGCAGCGTCGAGATGACGATGGCGACGTTGCGCCAGCGCAGGAAATCGAGGTTGGTATTGTCGGGGAAGAGCTTGAGCAGGCGCATGGCGTCCTCAGATCCTGAGCTCGGTCGGCCGCTTGCGCAGCCAGATGGACACGAACATGCGGGTGACCGTGACGGCGGTGAAGACCGAGGTGGCGATGCCGATCATCATCACGACGGCGAAGCCCTTCACCGGACCCGAGCCGAAATAATAGAGCAGCAGCCCGGCGATGACGTTGGTGATGTTGGCGTCGAAGATGGCGGTGCGGGCCTCGTTATAGCCGTGCTCGACCGCCTCCATCACCCGCCGCCCGCGCCGGTGCTCTTCGCGGATGCGCTCGTTGATGATGACGTTGGCGTCGACGGCGGCGCCGACGGTGAGGACGAAGCCCGCGATTCCGGGCAGGGTCAAGGTCGCGAACGGAGCCATGATTCCGAGGATGACGACGACGTTCAGGATCAGCGCGATGTTCGCGTAGATCCCGAAGCGGCCGTAGGTCACGAACATGAAGAGCAGGATCCCGATCGTTCCGACGATCCCGGCGATGACTGCGCTCCGGATCGAATCCCGGCCCAGGTCCGGCCCCACCGTCCGCTCCTCGATCACCTTCAGTTCGACCGGAAGCTTGCCCGAGCGCAGCTGGATGGCGAGATCGGTCGCGGTCTGGACGGTGAAGCTTCCGGAAATGTTCGCCTGGCCGCCGAGGATCGGCTCCTGGATGGTCGGAGCGGACAGGACGACGTCGTCGAGGACGATGGCGAAGGGCTTGTTGACGTTCTGCTGGGTGACCCGCCCGAACGACTTGGAGCCGCGGCTGTCGAAGCGGATGCTGACCACCGGCTCGTTATTCTCGTTGAAGGTCTGCTGGGCGTCGACGAGCTGGTCGCCGTTCACCATCGCCCGGCGAAGTACGGCGATCCGGCCGCCGCCCGCCATCGGCAGGACATGGCTTCCGACCGGGGCCCGGCCCTGCGCGACCTGGTCCGGGCTGGCCGTCAGGTCGACGAGCTTGAACTCGAGCCGTGCCGTCTTGCCGAGCAGCGCCTTCAGCCCCTCCGGGTCCTGGAGGCCCGGCACCTGGACGAGGATCCGGTCCTTGCCCTGGCGGATCACGGTGACTTCCTTGGTGCCCTCCGGATCGACCCGGTTGTAGACCACCTCCCGGGCGGTCTTCATGGCGTTTTCCAGAGCTTCGTTGAGACCCGCCTGGGTCGGGGCCAGCACGACTCGCGTGGAATCGACGACGCTGACGTCGAACGATCGCTGTCCGGCAAGTCCGACCGGCTGGGCCTGGGCGCGGGCGATCTCGACGACGGCATCGACCTTGGCCGGGTCCCTGACCAGGAAAGTGAGGCGCCCGCCTGCGGTCGACATGTCGCCGGCCTCGATCTTGGCGCGGCGAAGCTCGCTGCGCATGATGTCTTCGATCTGGTCGAGCCGCTGCTTGGCGACGTCGCTCGTGTCGCCTTCGAGCAGGAGATGGCTCCCGCCGGCGAGATCGAGGCCGAGGTTGATCTGGGCGCTCGGCACGAAGCGCGGCCATTTCGCGACCTGCTCCTCGGGAATGAAGCTCGGGATCGCGAGCGCGATTCCGAACAGGCAGAGCAGGCTGACGGCCCACACTTTCCAGCGGGGAAAATCGAGCATGACGTCAGTCGTTCGCCGGCTTGGCGCCGTGCGGGCGGACTTCGCTGAGCATGGACTTGACGACCCGGACCCGGGTCCCCGACGCGATCTCGAGCTCGATCTCGGCCTCCTCCACCTTCGTTACCTTGCCGATCAGGCCGCCGCTGGTAACGGCGACGTCGTTGCGCTTCACCGCCGCGATCATGTCGCGATGCTGCTTCATCCTCCGGCTCTGCGGCCGGATGAGGAGGAAGTAGAAGATGACGAAGATGAGCAGCAGCGGCGCGAACTGCACGAGGATGGCGGCAAAGCCTCCTTGGGTTGCGGCGCCGGACGAGGCGAAAGCGGGCGATGAGAACATGGAGCTATACCTGGTGAGGGCCCGGCGCCGACGCAAGCGTCCGGAGGAAGGCGGCGGCGACTAACATGCGTTGCGACGGCAGCGCAAGCGCGCCGCCATGACGCGCAGCGGCCTCAGGCGGGCGGCGGCAGGATAATGAGGGTCGAGGTGCCGTGCGCGAGGACCTTGCCCTCGGCGGACAGAAGCCGCGCCTCCGCAGTCGCAATCTGGCGGCCGCGGGTTACGACCCGGCCCTCGCAGCGGACGGTGGCGCCGTCGGCCGGGACCGGCCGGGTGAAATTCACCTTGGTCTCGACCGTGGTATAGCCGACCCCCGCCGGAAGCTCGGTGTGCACCGCGCAGCCGGCGGCGCTGTC
>DATHBY010000588.1:0-3380 GCA_035295885.1 Allosphingosinicella sp. | reverse complement strand
GAAGCCTTCGACATAGGTCATGACGTCTCTCCTTTGTTTCGGAATGTTCAGGCGGCGACGGTCTCGCGCGCCTCTTCTTCGGCGAGCGAAGCAAGCTGGTCGGCGACCATCGACCAGCCCTGCTGGAAGCCCATCGCCTCGTGGGCCTCCGCCGCGGCCTCGGTCCAGTGCCGCACCTTGGCAGTGTAGCGGGTGCCGGAGCCCTCGGGCTCGAAGGTGATGATGGTGACGTTCGGGAAGTCGCAGTCGCTCCCCATCGTCGTGCGCGGTTCCCAGCCGGCTGCGAAGGCGTTGGTGGCGACGAAGCGCTCGCCCGGCACCGCCTCGAGGATCACGCCCTCGCCCGGATGGCGCTCGCCCTCCGGCCCTTCCATCTCGAAGTCGAAGCGGCCGCCCGGCCGCAGCTCCAGCGCGATGATCCGGGTCTTCCAGGGCTTGGGAGCCCACCATTCCTCGGTCCGCTCGGTATAGACCCGGTAGACCGTGCCGGGCGGAGCGTCGATGAAGCGGGTGATCGACAACTCGTGGCTCTCGTTGCTCATCATATCTCTCCTCGTTCCAAGGCTCAGGCGCCGGGGCCGACCCCGGCGGGCTGCGCCACAGCTTCGGTCGCGGCCGCCACGTCCATCCACATCGGCTCCCAGGTGTGGCCGTCGGGATCCTCGAAGGCGCGGCCATACATCCAGCCATGGTCCTCCTTCTCTCGAGCCTCGCGGCCGCCGGCGGCGAGGGCCCTTTCCGTGACGTCGTCGACGCCCTCGCGATCCTCGCAGGAAAGGGCGAGCAGCACCTGCACCGTCTCGTGCGAATCGGCGATCCGCTTGGTCGTGAACTGGCGGAACTTGTCGTGCGTGAGGAGCATGACGTGGATGGCGTCCGAGAAGACCATCATTGCCGCCGTCTCGTCGGTGAACTGGAGGTTCTGCTCGGCGTCGATCGCTTTGTAGAAGGCGATCGACCGGTCGAGGTCGGCGACGGGCAGGTTCACGAAGATCATCCGGGGCATCATTTACTCTCCTGGGGCGAATCGTTGTTTGACGCTGATGCGCGTATCAGTTATAAAAAGCAACCATGAAGTCACAAAAAATAACTAGGCTTGATCAGGCCGCCTCGAAACGGCGCTACGACGACGCCTGCGGCACCGCCCACGCGCTCGACCTGATCGGCGAACGCTGGGCATTGCTGGTGATGCGCGAGCTGATGCTCGGGCCCAAGCGCTTCAGCGACCTTCGCTCGGACCTGCCGGGCATCAGCGCCAACGTCCTGACCCAGCGACTGGAGGGGCTTGAGGCCGCCGGACTGGTCGTGAGGCGCCGGTTGCCTCCACCGGCGTCGGCCCAGGTCTACGAGCTTACCCCCTGGGGCTACGAAGCCGAGCCGATCGTCCAGTCCCTCGGCAAATGGGCCGCCCGCTCCCCCGCGCACGACCCCACTCTTCCGATCAGCGCGACCTCGATCATGCTGTCGTTCCGGACGATGTTCGATGCGGGGCGGGCGGGAGATTTCAGGGCGCGGATCGGCTTCCGCCTCGGCTCCGAAAGCTTCGTGGCCCAGGTGGAGGAGGGGCGGTTCGAGAGCGGGAGGGGCGAAACCCACGGGGCGGACGTGGTCTTCACGGGCACCGCGCCGGGATTGGCGGCGTTCGTGTACGGCGGTCAGCCGCCGGACGTGCTGGAGGCTGCAGGATTGCTGAAGATGGAGGGGGATTACGACGTCGCCAGGCGCTTCGCCTCGCTCTTCCCGCTCCCGCCCAAGGTGGGGGCCGGTCCTCAGACGCCGTAGCCCCCCTTCGCCAAGGCTACGGCGGGCAGCCTTCGCCTCTGCCGGCCCCAGCTGGCTTGCCAGCCGAAGCCCGAAGGGCGAAGGCTGGTGGAGCTGAGGGGAATCGAACCCCTGACCTCTGCAGTGCGATTGCAGCGCTCTCCCATCTGAGCTACAGCCCCGAGCCTTTCGGCAGCCAGGTTCCCCCGCTTCGAGCGGGGCCGGGAAGGCGCCCAGATAGCGAGGCCGCCGGACTTTCGCAATGCGGCAATTGCCGCCGCCGGCCGGCCGGATTCCGCTCGGCGGGACGGCCTCTCGGATCGCCTCTTAACATGGAACAGGCCCCGGTCGCTTTCCGTTGTCTTGTCATCCCGCGGCGCGCGGATGGTCCGCGCCGGTATGCGCGGGCCCCGAACCCAAGGAGAGTATCATGGCACATGGCAGGGACGATCGCTCTGACAATCGATGGCGCGACCGCGACGACCGGGACCGCGGCGACCGCGGCGGCGAGCAGCGCGGCGAGCGCGCCTCCTGAGGCGCGGGCCTCGGCGGGTCGGGATGACGAGACGGGACGATGCAGCAGCCTAAGCGAACCAAGTACCGCAAGGCGTTCAAGGGCCGAATCCACGGCCTCGCCAAAGGCGGGACGACCCTCAACTTCGGCGCCTTCGGGATGAAGGCGCTCGAGCCGGCGCGCGTCACCGCGCGGCAGATCGAGGCCTGCCGTCGGGCGATCACGCGCCACCTCAAGCGCGTCGGCCGCGTCTGGATCCGCGTGTTCCCGGACGTGCCGGTGTCGAAGAAGCCGGCCGAGGTCCGCATGGGCAAGGGCAAGGGCTCGGTCGAGCTCTGGGTCTGCCGCGTGAAGCCGGGCCGGGTGATGTTCGAGATCGACGGCGTGGCCGAGGATCTGGCGGTCGAGGCGATCCAGCGCGGGGCGGCGAAGCTGCCGCTCTCGATCAAGTTCATCAAGCGCCTGCAGCAGGCCGAGTCGGCGGCGGCGGTAGCCGCGCCGGCGCCAGCGGCGGCGGTGGGAGAGGCGGCGTGAAGTCGGGCGAGCTCCGCGGCGAGACGGACCAGCAGCTCAGGGAGCGGCTGACGCAGCTGCGCCGCGAGCGGTTCAACCTGCGCTTCCAGCAGGCGACGGGCCAGCTCGAGGCGACGAACCGGATGCGGGACGTGCGGCACGACATCGCCCGCGTCCTGGGCGTGATGGGCGAGCGGACCCGCGCCGCCGCGGCCGAGAAGGCCGCGGCCGCGAAGTCCGCCGCGCGCAGTGGCGGCACGGCCGCCGGCGCGACGGCGGGGCAGGAGACGTAGGCGATGCCGAGGCGCATTCTTCAGGGCACGGTCGTCAGTGACGTGAACGACAAAACGGTGGTCGTCAGGGTCGAACGGCGCGTGATGCACCCCATGTATAAGAAGTTCGTGGGCAAGTCGAAGCGCTACGCCGCCCACGACCCCGAGAACCGCTTCAAGGTTGGCGACCAGGTCCGCATCCGCGAGTGCCGGCCGCTGTCCGCGACGAAGCGGTGGGAAGTGCTAACCGAGACGGCCGACGCTGCGGGTGGCGACACCGCGCAGTCGGCGCAGTCGGGAGCTTGAGCCAGTGATCCAGG
>DATHBY010000587.1:0-6284 GCA_035295885.1 Allosphingosinicella sp. | reverse complement strand
CATGCACGTCGCGCAGGAAAATCTCCCTTTCGGCGGGGTCGGAGCGAGCGGAATCGGCGCCTATCACGGCCACGAGGGCTTCAAGCGCTTCAGCCACGCCCGGGCGGTGCACAAGGTCGGTTTCGTCAACGTCTTCGAGCGCCTCGGCCCGCCCTGGGGCAAGATGGCGAAGGCGCTGGGGCGGAGGCTGGCGAAGAGGAAGTAGGGCAGGGGAGCCCTCATGCTGAACTTGTTTCAGCATCCAGCGACGAGCCTCTTCGCGGGTGGAGAAACGGACCCTGAGACAAGTTAAGGGTGACGGTTTGCGGCGGGCGCCTCGGACTTATGCAGCCGCCGCCATCGCCTTGCCCCGGATCATGTCGCTGGCTTTTTCCGCGATCATGATCGTGGGCGCGTTGGTGTTTCCCGACACCAGGCGCGGCATGACCGAGGCATCGACCACGCGCAGCCCTTCGACGCCGTGCACTCTGAGCTGCGGATCGACCACCGCACCCGGGCCGTGCCCCATCGCGCAGGTGCCGACGGGGTGGTAGATGGTCGTGCCCCAGATGCGGGCATGTTCGAGCAACTGCTCGTCCGTCACTGCCTCCGGCCCGGGCAGCAGCTCGCGCTCGATATAGCGGGCGAGCGCCGGCTGCTCGGCCATTCGGCGGCCCCAGCGCAGCCCAGCCACGATCACCTCCTGGTCGAGCCGGTCGGACAGATAATTCGGCTGGATCGCAGGATAGGCCGAAGGATCGGGCGACCTGATCCGGATCGTGCCGCGCGATTCCGGGCGCAGCTGGCACGGCGCGATGGTGAGGCCGGGCTCCTTCTCGAGCTCCATCTTCTGGGAATTGGCAAGCTTGTCCGGGTCCATGGTGGCGGGCAGGATGTGGAACTGGATATCGGGGCCGGCGAGCCCCTCGCGCGACTTGCAGAACACGGCGACATGGGCGGCGGAGAGGGTGAGCAGGCCCTTCCTGCCGAACATATATTTCAGCGTTTCCCTGAGGAAGCGGGTGCCGTGCACGAGCTCGTTGATCGAGGCGACGCCCTTCCTGAGGCGGAACGTCTCGCCGATGACGAAATGATCCTGGAGGTTCTCGCCGACGCCCGGCACGTCGGCCAGCACATCGATGCCGTATTCGCGAAGAAGGGCGGCCGGACCGATTCCGGAGAGCTGGAGCAGCTGGGGCGAGTTGATCGTGCCGCCGGCGAGGATGATCTCGGCGCTCGCCCGCGCAACCCTCGTCACCCCGTTCTGGACGAACTCCACGCCGACCGCGCGCTTGCCTTCGAACAGCACCCGGCTCGCCAGCGCCCGGGTCTCCACCCGCAGGTTGGAACGCTCCATCGCCGGGTGGAGATAGGCGACCGCGGCCGAGCAGCGCTTTCCGTCCTTGATCGTCACCTGGTACCAGCCGACCCCTTCCTGATCCGGTCCGTTGGCGTCGCGGCGCGGCAGGCCGAGCGCCTCGCAGGCCTCGATCACCGCTTCCGAAACTTCGTGGCCGGTGGTGGGATCGGAGACGTTGAGCGGCCCGCCGACGCCGTGGATGTCGCAGGCGCCGCGCTCCTGGTTCTGGCAGCGGCGGAAATAGGGGAGGACGTCGTCCCAGCCCCAGCCCTCGCAGCCCAATTGCCGCCAGCCGTCATAGTCGGCGCGCTGGCCGCGGATGTAGAGCATGGCGTTGATCGACGAGGAGCCGCCAAGCACCTTGCCGCGCGGCCAGACGTGGGTCCGGCCGTGGGTGCCCGGATCGGGCTCGGTCGTGAACAGCCAGTTGACCTTCGGATCCTTGAGCGTCGAGGCATAGCCTATGGGCACGTGGATCATCACGTTGGAGAGGAATTGCGACGGCTCTTTCAGCGGCCGGTCGTCGCCGCCGGCCTCGAGCAGGATCACCCGTGTCCGCCCGTCCTCGGTCAGGCGGCTGGCGAGCACGCAGCCGGCGGAGCCGGCGCCGACGATGACGTAATCAGCCTGCAGCGCGTCTTGCATTCGGTTCCTCCTGCCGCGCGGCGGCGCGGCGGACGAAGGCGGCGGTCAGATCGGGCTGGGTGAAGGGGAGCATATGGCCCCCATCGACCAGCTGGATCTCGGCGTCGGGTATTTCGCTCGCCGTCCGCTCCCCGTGGAGCCGGGCATCGAGGAGGTTGTCGGCGCGGGCGTAGAGGATGCTGACCGGTACGGAAAGGGTCGGGTAACGCTCGACCATCCCTTCCAGCTCGCCTTCGAGGTCGACGAGGTCCGAGGAGGAGGCGTAGAAATTGTTCGGCCGCATCGCCAGCAGCCCGCCGCCCTCGGTTCCGAAATCGGCCGGCACCGGCTCCGGCGCGAACACCTCCTTGAGCGCCCTTTCCGCCTTCATCATCCCCACCGGAGTCGCGACCGTCCAGGCGACCGCCCTGCGCAGGGCCGACGAGCGGATGACGAGCGGCCTGAACACCGGCGGGACGTCCTCGATCGACTGCACCTGCGTGAGCGGAGCCACCAGGGCGAGGCCGCCGACGACGTCGGGATGGTTCAGCGCGAGCGACAAGGCGAGCGCTCCGCCGAGCGAGTGGCCGACGATCAGCGGCCGGTCGAGCTTGAGGATCCGGATGAACTCGGCGATCGTCTCGGCCTGGACCCGCAACCGGGCCGAGGTGCCGGCGGAGCGCGGCGAATAGCCCGAGCCCGGCCGGTCGACCCGGACGACCCGATAGTCGCGCGCGAGGTCGTCGACCATCGGGCGGGCGAAATTGCGCAGCTGGCCGCCGAGGCCGTGGATCATCACGATCGGAGGCCCGGAGCCGCTGTCCACATAATGAAGAGTCTCGCCGTTCACCTCGATCAGCCCTCCATCCCGGGGCACGGCCTTTTCGATCCGGCGGGCGGTGGCGCCGCTGAAGGCGGCGAGGCCTCCGCCGAGAAGCCCGAGGCCCCCGGCGACGGCAAGCAGAAACGGGATCATCTCAAGGCCCTCCCCAGAAGCTTCCAATAGGATACCGGCGCGACGCGCTCGACGATAGCCATGAACCGGGCGTCGTTGCCGACCAGCACGCGCGGACGGTCTTTCTCGACTCCGGTGACGATGATCTCGCCGGCCTTTTCCGGCGGCATGCGCAGGAATTTCTCGAAGCCTGCCTTCTGCGCCTCGACATCGACGTCGTTGCTGCCGCGCGGCGGCCGCGCATTCTTCGCGATCGAGGTTGCGACTCCGCCGGGATGGACGACGGTCACCCCGATCTTGGCGCCTTCCGCCTCGAGCTCGCGCCGAAGCGATTCGGAGAAGGCGCGCACCGCGAACTTGCTCGCCGAATAAGCGGTCTGGCCGGGCGGCGCGATGATTCCGAAAATGCTCGAGATGTTTATTATTCGCGCGGAATCGCTGCTTCTCAGCAGGGGCAGGAAAGCCCGCGTCATGCGCACCACCCCCCAGAAATTTATCTCCATCAGCCAGTCGAAATCCTCTTCGGCGACCTGCTCGAAGGTGCCGCCGATGGCGACCCCGGCATTGTTGAAGAGGAGGTCGGCTCGGCCGTGGGCGGCGAGGACGATGTCGGGGAAGGCGGCGACCGCCTCTCGGCCGGCGACGTCGAGCCGGTGGCGGCTGACCTTCACTCCATGCTGCTGCGCCAGCGCCGCGGTTTCGGCGAGACCCTCCTCGCTGAGGTCGGCAAGAGCCAGGTTGCAGCCCCGTTTGGCGAGCGCCTGAGCCGTGCCCCGGCCGATGCCGCCGCCGGCGCCGGTGATGACCGCGGTTCGGCCTTCGACCCTCATGCCGCCTCCATCTCCCGCGCCGGCCGCGCGGACGCTGCCACTCCGCGCGGCAGGAAGCGGATCACGCTGTCCTGCACTGAAGCGAATTTGAGGCTGAACATGTCGAGCGCGTAATTCTGATGGAGCTTCCAGGGTTTTTTCGAGCCCTGCTTGGGCAGGATGTCGAGCGCCCGCTGCACGTAGCCGGATGAGAAGTCGAGGAACGGGACCTCCTCCACGCCGGGCTCGCGCACCGGGATGGCGATCTCGGTGCCGGTCCTCTTCAGATGGTTGAGCAGCCGGCACAGATATTCGCCGGTCAGGTCCGCCTTCAGGGTCCATGACGCGTTGGTGTAGCCGAACGAGTAAGAGAGGTTCGGCACGTCGCTGAACATCATGCCTCGGTAGCTCAGGGTCTTCGAAAGGTCGCGCCGCTCGCCGTCGACGGTGAAGGCGATGTCGCTCGCCAGCTGAAGCTTGAGCCCGGTGGCGGTGACGACGATGTCGGCGCCCAGCTCCCGTCCGTCCTTCAGCCGGATGCCCTCTTCGCTGAAGCTGTCGATCTCGCCGGTGACGATCGAGGCGCTGCCGTTCGAGATCGCCTCGAACATGTCGGCGTCCGGAACCAGGCAGAGCCTCTGGTCCCACGGATTGTAGCGCGGCGTGAAATGCGTATCGACGTCATAGCCCTCCGGCAGGAGCTTCCTCACCTCCTGGAGCAGCTTCTCCCTGACCTTCGCCGGGCGTTTGCGGGCGAGCTTGAAGAAAATCATCTGCAGCAGGACGTTCTTCCAGCGCGTGATGACATAGGCGACCTTCGACGGCAGGATCCTGCGCAGGCCGTTGGCGATCGAGTCCTCGGACGGCCGCGAGACCATGTAGGTGGGCGAGCGCTGAAGCATGACGACGTGGCCCGCCTCCTTCGCCATTTCCGGAACGATCGTCACCGCCGTCGCTCCGCTGCCGATCACGACAACCTTCCTGCCTTTGTAGTCGAGATCCTCCGGCCAGAATTGGGGATGGACGATGATGCCGCGGAAGCTTTCCTTGCCGGCGAATTGCGGGTCGTAGACCTCATGATAATTGTAATAGCCGCTGCAAATGTGGAGCCAGTTGCAGCTGAAGCGGACCCGCTCGCCGGTGTCGGTCTGCTCCGCCTCCACGATCCAGCGCGCGTCTGCCGACGACCAGTCGGCTTTCTTCACCTGATGGCGGAAACGGATATGCTCGCGGATGCCGTAGCGGTCGGCAGTGTCGTTGACGTAGCGCAGGATCGAGGGGCCGTCGGCGATCGCCTTGGCCTCCTCCCAGGGACGGAAGGAATAGCCCAAAGTGTACATGTCGCTGTCGGAGCGGATGCCGGGATATCGGAACAGGTCCCACGTGCCGCCGATCGCCTCGCGGCCCTCCAGGACGACGTAGGAGCGGCCGGGGCTGCCCTGCTGGAGATGGTAGGCGGCGCCGACGCCCGACAGGCCGGCGCCGACGAAGATCACGTCGAAATGCTCGATGCCGCCCGCCGCCGGGGCCGTTTCCCCCGATGGAGCGCTTCCACTATCCAACATTGCTCCCCGCGCCTCCCCGCGCCGAACGCCTCCGCTTGACACCAATAGGGCGCAAGGGGATGGTGGGACAAGAACGATAAAGTTGCCGAATGAAACCGGCACCTGGGGAGAATGGCCCGAACAGGGCCTCGGGGAGGACATCGAAATGAAGACACACGTGATTCTCGCGCTCGGCGCGTCTGTGCTCGCGCTCGCCACGGCGGCTCCGGCTTCGGCGCAGACCATTCCCGCACCGGAGGGCGACGAGCAGACCGGCGACATCACGACGGGCGCCGGCGCCGACCAGGCCGGCGACGCCGAGAGCGGCACCACCGACAGCGCCCAGGCGGAAGACGCCGACATCATCGTCACCGCCCAGCGCCGGGCGGAATCGCTGCAGAACGTGCCGATCGCGGTCTCCGCCTTCACCGGCGAGGCGCTCGAGCGCCAGCAGATCGAGAATGCCAGCGATCTCCAGCAGAGCCTTCCCAACGTCACCTACACCAAGACCAACTTCACCTCGTCGAGCTTCACCATCCGCGGCATCGGCGATCTGTGCACCGGCTTCTCCTGCGACAGCGCGACCGGAATCCATGTCAACGACATGCCGCTCACCTCGACCCGCCTGTTCGAGACCGAATATTTCGACCTCGAGCGGGTCGAGGTGCTGCGCGGCCCGCAAGGCACGCTCTACGGCCGCAACGCGACCTCGGGCGTGGTCAACTTCATCACCGCCCGCCCCAGCCTCGACGGGTTCCACGCCAGCCTCAGCGGCGAATATGGCAATTACGATTCGAAGAAGCTGACCGGAATGGTCAACGTGCCGATCGGGGACGTCGCCGGAATCCGCCTCGCCGGCTACTGGCTCAACCGCGGCGGCTACATGAAGAATACGTTCGACGACAGCCGCATCGACGGCCGCGATCTTTACGCGCTTCGCGGTTCGATCCGCATCCGGCCGGGCTCCGGCACCACCGACAGCGCCCAGGCGGAAGACGCCGACATCATCGTCA
>DATHBY010000586.1:0-2063 GCA_035295885.1 Allosphingosinicella sp. | reverse complement strand
CGTCACCCCGGACTTGATCCGGGGTCCACCTTCTTCCCGGCCGTTGCAGAAAAGAACGGTGGATGCCGGGTCAAGCCCGGCATGACGCTGCAGATTTGGCGCCCGATGCTCTAGGCTGAATCGACATTCAGCTGACCCTCTTTCCCCTCTCCCGTTCTTACGGGAGAGGGGTTTGTCCGGCTCCGGCGCCGATCTGAATGTCGATACGCCCCAGGTCCGGGCTCGGAGACGGACAGGCTTTCGGAGGCCGGCGCTCAGCCGGACTCGCGGACCTTGCGCTCCGCCCGGAGCACGGTGCCGTAGAGCCTGCCCATCCCGATCAGAGCGATTCCCAGGCCGAGGAAGGAGAGGATCCGAAGCACGCCCTGGAGCTCGGCGGCGTCGAGCAGGAACACCTTGAGGATCGTGGCGGTGAGGAGGATCAGTCCCGCCAGGCGGAGCGCCTTGTCTGGAATCCGGATGCCGGCCGCGACCAGCGCGAGCGCCAGCACCAGCCATGTCGCCGACACGAAGTCGCGAGTCGTGAGGTCGTAGCCGGCCATGGCGAGAAGCAGGGCGGCCGTGGCCCCCGCGGCGACCATCGCCGAGTCGGGCATCTTGCGGCCGGCGGAATCCTTCCTGTGGAGCCACAGCAAGGCGAGGGCCGCCGCCGCCACCGCCGCGGCGGCAAGGCCCCAGCCGAGCGGGGAGAGCAGCTCGGGCCGAAGCAGCCGGAGGATCAGGATCGGGCCGGCCAGCGCTCCGCAGGCGGTCACAGTCCGAAGGATCCGATCCTTCGTCGACAGCGGGATCGACACTCCGGCGAACATCAAGGTGATCGCCGCGCCCATCCACGGAACCAGCGGATCGCGGTCGATCGGCGCCTTGACCAGAAGCAGGAGCAGGGCGAGCGCAAGCCCGACCGGCGGCGCGAGGCGGGCCTCCGGGCGCCGGGCACCGAGCCAAAGGCTGATTCCCGCGAGCGTCCCGAAGAGCAGCCAGGCGCGAGGGTCGGTGTCCAGCCGGATGACGAGCACCGCCAGCTCGACGAGGCCGATGACGAGCGGCTGCATGAGCGCCAGCTGCCGGCCCTCCCCCGACCTGAGCAGCGAGGCGGCCACGGCGAGTGCGACGACGAACAGGCCGGCGGCGAGCGCGTCCGCCGGGGATCCGAAGATCAGGAAGCCGGTCCAGACGAAGCTCAAGGCGACCGAGCCGGCCGCGAGCCAGCCCCAGCCCCGCCTCCACGCCAGGATGAAGATCGCCGCGTTCAACAATGCGATATAAGCGAGGATCGGAAGCGCTCCTCCCTCGGGATCGCCCGCGAGCCAGGGGGTGAGGAAGCCGCCGACCATTCCCATGACCGCGGTCGCGGGCCCGTGCCTCAGCGACAGGCCCAATGCCGCCGCGCTGATCAGAAGCATCAGCGCCGAGGCGGTCCTGCCGCCGATCTGGCCGTAGAGGTACCAGCTTCCGTAGGCCGTCGCGTAGAGGATTGCGATTCCGGCGCCGACCAGCGCCTGGGCGACCCGGGGCTCGTCGGCGAGGAACCTGCGGCTGCGCGCATATTCCCCGGACGCGAGCAGCAGCAGGCCGAAGAGGGCGGCCGCGATCATTCGAAGCTCCGGAGTCACCAGGCCGATCTCGATCGTATGCCGGATCAGGAAGAATCCGGCGACGACGAGCGCGATTCCGCCGATCCAGATCAGGAGGCGGCCGCCGACCAGCTGCTCGAAGAGGCTCGCGAGGGTTTCCCGCCCCGGCGGCGGCGGCCCGGCGAGTCCCTCCTCACCGGCTCCGGGGTCCCGCTCGGCCAGCGCCGCCGGGCTGCGCCGTACCGCGCCGATCTCCTTCTCCAGCCGCGCCACCCGCGCGAAGAGATAGAGGTTGGCGAGGAGCAGGGCGGCGACGCCGAGAAGGAGAATGAGCTCCATCGCGAGGACGCTAGCGGCCCCGCGCCCCCCTGTCAGCGCTCAATCGCGACACGGAAGTTTCGGAAGTTTCGGCTTCCCAAAGCAAAAAACTTCCCCGGACGAGCCATCAAGTCGGCGGCAGCGCCGGATCACGCGGCGGCTCGGCGGGCT
>DATHBY010000585.1:0-3468 GCA_035295885.1 Allosphingosinicella sp. | reverse complement strand
CACCATCAGGTGCGATCGATGGTCGGGTGCCTGCAGCTGGTCGGGCGGGGCAAATGGAGCGCAGACGACCTGCGAGCGGCTCTGGAGGCGCGCGACCGGGCTGCATTAGGTCTGAACGCGCCGCCCCAGGGGCTGTATTTCGTCGAGGCAGTATATCGCTGATCCGTCATTGCGAGCGAAGCGAAGCAATCCAGCGGGCCCCTGACGCGGCACTGGATTGCCGCGTCGCTTCGCTCCTCGCGGTGACGGGTTACCCCGCCCTCCTCACCGTCCCGGTCCTGAAGCCGAACAGCCGCTGGAGCGAGCGGTCGAGCATCAGCAATTGCCAGAGCAGCCGCCCGTGCTCGGCCCGGCCCGAGCGGTGGGCGGCGGCGAGGCGGGAGATTGCAGCGGGGTCGAACCAGCCGAGCTCGGCCAGAGCCGGACTGTGGGCGATCGCCGCCGCCTCCCCCGCCAGCGGGCCCCGGAACCAGGCGCTGACCGGGGTGACGAAGCCCATCTTGGTCCGGTGAAGCACCTCATCCGGCAGATAGCGGCGAAGCGCGCGCTTCATCAGCCATTTGCCGGAGCCTCCGCGAAGCCTCATGCCCGCCGGAAGCCGGGCCGCGAACTCGACGAGGCGGTAGTCGAGCAGCGGCTCGCGCGCCTCGAGGCTCACGGCCATGCTCGTGCGGTCGACCTTGGTGAGGATGTCGCCGGGCAGCCAGATCTTGATGTCGGCATATTGGGCTCGGGAGAGCGAGTCGCCGGCCGGAGCTCCGGCCATCGTTCGCACATAGCGCAACTCGGCCCGGTGGCCCTGGAGTTTCTGCCGGAAGTTCGTGCTGTAAATGCTGGACCTGATTGGGTGGGCAGTGACCCCGACCGCGTCGGCATAGGCTTCGCCGCCGTCGCGGCCGATCGCCTGCAGGGTCGTCCTTGCGCGAAGGAATCGGGGCGCCCAGTCCAGTTTCGGATAGAGGTTGCCGACCGCTCCCAGAAGGCCCCGCGCCGGACCCGGCAGAAGCCCCCTCACCCGTTCCTCGGCGGCGAACATGCGGTAGCGGCGGTAGCCGGCGAAAGCCTCGTCCGCGCCGTCGCCGGACAGTGCGACCTTGACCGTCTCGCGGGCAAGCTCCGAGACCCGGTAGGTGGCGAGAGCGGAGGCATCGGCGAACGGCTCGTCGAAGGCGTCGGCGAGCGTGTCGATGAGGCCGAAATCCCCCGCCGCGACGATCCGGCTGCGATGGCGGGTGGCGAAGCGTTCCGCGACGAGGGCCGCCCATTTCGACTCGTCATGATCGGCCTCGCTGAAGCCGATCGAGCAGGTGTCGACCGCCGAGCGGCTCGCTTCCGCCATCAGCGCCACGACCGCCGAGCTGTCGACCCCGCCGGACAGGAAGGCGCCGAGCGGCACGTCCGCCACCATCCGCGAGCGCACCGCCTCGCGAAGCCGCTCGACCAGCTCCTCCTCGAGCGTGGCCGCGGAAGCGCTCGAGGGGTTGGAGAAGTCGACGTCCCACCAGCGCACCGGCGCCGGCACCGCCCGCCCGCGCCGGACCAGCAGATAATGGCCGGCGGCGAGCTTGTGGACGCCCTCCAGGAAGCAGCCGTCGTCGGGGACGTAGCCCAAGGCGAGATAATCCTCGACCGCCTGCGGGCTCGGCGAGCGGCGGAGCAGGGGATGGGCGAGCAGGCCCTTCAGTTCGGAGGCGAAGACCAGCGCCCCGTCCGGCAGGGTCGCCCAGTGAAGCGGCTTCACCCCCAGCCGGTCGCGGGCGAGGAAGAGGGAGTCCTGGTCCCGGTCGTAGAGGGCGAAGGCGAACATGCCGTTGAAGCGGGCGAGGCAATCCGGCCCCCATTGCCGCCACGCCGCCAGGATCACCTCGGTGTCGCTCTCGGTCCGGAACAGGTGGCCCGAAGCCTCCAGCTCCGCCCTCACCTCGCGGAAATTGTAGATCTCGCCATTATAGCTGAGCGCCAGCCGGCCGTCGGCCGACAGCATCGGCTGGTCGCCGGTGGCGAGGTCGATGATCGAGAGCCGCCGGTGGCCGAGCCCGATCCCGGGCGCGGTCCACACCCCGCTGCCGTCCGGGCCGCGATGGGCGAGCACATCGGCCATCGCCCTTACCCGCCTGGGATCGACGGGCTTGGGAACGTCCGGGTGGAAAAGGCCGGCAATGCCGCACATCAGTTCGTCCCTGCCAGCCCGGCGGCCCGGTCCGCAAGGGGCGCGACCGGTCCCAGGTCCCTGAGGAAGGCGTCGATCGCCGGCCTCGGGCTGAGCCCGTCCGCCGGAGCCTCGGCCGCGACCAGCACGGCCACCGCCCGCTGCGGCCCGCCCAGGAGCCGCACCCGAACCGTCTCGAGCTTCACCCGGGCCGAGCTTCCGGTGACGATGTCTCCGACCCGGTAGAATGTCGCCACCTCGCGAACCTTGCCGTGCGACCCGATCCGCTCCGCCTTGCCGTCGGGCGGCGGAGCCGAATCGCCGGTCCAGGACCAGGCGCCGTCCTCGTCGGCCGCCCCCTGACCGTAGCCGACCAGCTCGCGCCCCTCGCTCTGCCGGGCGAAGACGATGAGAGCGAGATCGACCTGTCGGCCGGCGGCGTTGCGGTAGCGGCCCAGGGCGATCCGGTCCGCGCCCGTATAATTGGGCTGCCATTCCGGCCCGGCGGGAAGCCGGGTCCAGCCGGGCACGTCGGGAAGCGGGGATTCCGGCACCGCTCGGGTCCCCGCGGCGGCGACCGCTCCGGACCAGAGAGGCGCCGCTGCGGCGAGGGCGACCGCGATCGCCGCCACCTGCGCCGCGCCCGCCGGCCGTCCCGGCTCGGCGCCGGCAGCCTGGAGGTCGGCGGGATCGAACCAGCGCGCGTTCGGCGCCCGGTCGAAGAAGCGCCAGGCGGCGGCCATGATCAGTGCGATGACGATTGCGAAGAACAGCCAGCCGTAGACGATATGGTCGACCCCGACGGCGACCTCGTTGTCGGTCCGGTAGGCCAGATAGATGGTCCCGAACGCCCTCACCCCGTTGGCCAGCACCGACACTGCGAGCGCGAAGGCGACGAACAGGGCCCGGCGCCGCCAGGACCGGAAGCAGAGGTTGGCGGCGAGCGCGCCCAGGGCCGCCATCGCCACCAGGAACTTCACTCCGGAACAGGCTTCGGCGACCCGGAACAGCCCGCTCGGGGTGGAGATGAAGATGCCCTCGAGATGCGCCGGAACGCCCGTCAGTGCGAGCAGCGCCATGCTCATCTGCGCCGTCAGGGTCTGGAGCGGCGGCACCAGCTCGTCGCCGAAGGGAACCAGGAAGAAAGCGTAGAAGATCGGGAAAGCGAGCCCTCGGGCGACCGCCTTGCCGAGGCCGGCAATGACGATCCCCTGAAGCATCAGCACCAGTCCGAAATGGCGAAGCAGCGCGACGCTTCCGGCCTCGCCGAGCAGCCAGCCAAGGCCGCCGGCCGCGACCAGGGCCAGCCCCGGGCCCCA
>DATHBY010000584.1:0-4795 GCA_035295885.1 Allosphingosinicella sp. | reverse complement strand
CTATGCTTGACTCCGGTCCAGGCCAGCAGGGGGTCGAGATAGTCGCAGCGGTTGGCGAAGACGGTCCCTGCCTCGACCCGCGCGGCCAGCCGGCCGGCGGCCTGAAGGTCGCGGGTCCAGATCGACGCTGTAAGGCCGTAAGCGCTGTCGTTCATCAGCCGCACGGCCTCTTCATCGTCCTTCACGGGCATGATCCCCACCACCGGCCCGAACGTCTCCTCGCGCATCACCGGCATGGAGTGATCGACCCCGGTAAGCACCTGAGGCATCAGATAGGCGCCCTTGCCGCCGTCCGCGCGGAAGAGCTGCGAGGATAGGTGGGCTGCCGCTCCGGCGCCGACCGCCTGCCGGACCTGCTCGCGCACCAGATCGGCACCCCTGGCGCTGGCCATCGGGCCGAGGCTGGTCTCCGGGTCGAGCGGATCGCCCAGACGGTATTGCGACGCGGCATCGACGAAACCGTCGAGGAACGGCTGCCACACCGCCTCGTGGACGTAGATGCGTTCGACCCCGCAGCAGGACTGGCCGCTATTGTAGAAGCTGCCGTCGACCAGGGACTCGGCCGCGCCGGCAACGTCTGCGTCGGCGCGCACATAGGCCGGGTCCTTGCCGCCGAGCTCCAGAGTGAGGGTGGTGAACGATCCCGCCGCCGCCCGCTCGACCGCCCTTCCCCCTTCCACCGAGCCGGTGAAGGTGGCGTGGTCGACCGCACCCGAGCCCAGCAGCCGCGCCGTCTGCTCGTGGCTCAGGAACAGGTTGGCGAAGAGGCCCTCGGGCAGGCCCGCAGTGCGCAGGGCCTCGGCGAAGCGCTCTCCGGCAAGCGGAGTCTGGGCGGCGTGCTTGAGGATGACGGCATTGCCGGCGAGGAGCGCCGGGACGATCGTGTTGGCGGCGGTGAGGAAGGGGTAGTTCCAGGGGGCGATCACCATAACCGCCCCCGCGGGCACCCGCACCACCGAGCGTCCGTCCTCGACGACCGACGGGGCGAGCGCCGCTTCGGCGATCTCGACCATGGCCCGGACCCGTTCAGCCAGCGACCGTAGCTCGCCGCCGTACCTCACCGGCCGGCCCATCTGCCAGGCGATCTCCGGCACGATCTCGGGGTTCAACGCCTCCATCGCGTCGAGGAAGCGGAGCATCGTGGCGCAGCGCTCCTGCAGCGCCACGTCCGCCCATTCGCGCTGCGCTTGCCGCGCCCGCTCCAGCGCTCGCGCGATCTCCCCCTCCGACGCCAAGGGCCGGCGCGCATATTCGCGGCCGTCTATCGGGGAGAAGCAGACCAGCTCGTCCACTTCAGATGATCTCGAAATCTCGTCCACTTCAGATGATCTCGAAATAGCGCGCGAGCTGCCAGTCGGTCACTGCCTTGCGGGCCTCGCGCTCCTCCCATTCGCGGGTGGCCGCATAATGATCGACGAACTCGCTTCCGAACAGCTCGCGCGCCGCCTGGGAGCCGCGCAGCCGCTGCGCCGCCTCCCACAAAGTGCCCGGCAGCGCCCGCTCCGGCCGCGGCTCCTGCGCATAGGCGTTGCCGGTCACCGGCGCGTCCGGCTCCACCTGGTTGGCGATGCCCCAGAGCCCCGATCCGATCGCCGCCGCGAGCGCGACGTACGGATTTATGTCGGCGGCGGCGATCCGGTATTCGACTCGCTGGGCCTTGTCGGATCCGCCGATGACTCGAAGCGCGCAGGTGCGGTTCTCATAGCCCCACAAAGCCGCGGTCGGGGCCCAGAAGCCGGGGATGAGGCGGGTGTAGGCATTGACCGTCGGAGCGACCATCGCCAGCAGCTCGGGCATCAGCGCCTGCTGCCCGCCGACGAACCAGCGCATCTCCTGCGACATGGCGAAATCCCCGCCCTCCTCGTAGAAACGCGACTTGCCGCTCTTGTCGTCGACCAAAGACATATGGAGATGTCCGGACGAGCCGGGCCAGTCGTTCGACCATTTCGCCATGAACGTCGCCATCCAGCCGCGGCGCTGGCACAGGATCTTGACGATGGTCTTGAACAGGGCGGCCTTGTCCGCCGCCTCGAGCGCGTCGTCATACCGGATCGCGCCTTCGATGACCCCGGGCCCGGTCTCGGTATGAAGCCCCTCCAGCTCGATCCGCATCGAGTCGCAGGTCGACCAGAGTTCGTCGTAAAAGTCCGAATGCACTCCGGAGCGAAGCATCGAATAGCCGAAATGCCCGGGCGTGATCGGTTTAAGCCCGCGATAGCCCTTCTCGCGCACCGAATGGGGCGTCTCCTCGAAGACGAAGAATTCGAATTCCGCCGCCGCCTTGACCCTGCAGCCGATCGAGGCGGCTCGATCCAGCACCCGGCGAAGCACCCCGCGTGGGCAGACGGCCTCGGCCCTGCCGCTGAACTCGCCGAGGATAAGCGGCATTCCGCCTTCGAACGGCATCGCCCGCTCGGTTTCGGGCAGAAGGCGGACCTCGGCGTCCGGATAGGCGGTGTGCCAGCCGGTGAAGCTGGCATTGTCGTAGAGCTGGTCGCTCGAATCCCAGCCCAGCACCACGTCGCAAAAGCCGAAGCCCCTAGCGAGCGCGGAGGCGAGCTTGTCGGGCGCCATATATTTGCCGCGGAAGATGCCGTCGACGTCGAACAGGCCCACCTTCGCGCAGGCGGGCTTGCGCTCACGGACTCGCTCGACCAGGTCGTCCTTCGCCATGCTCGCGCCTCATCTCTGCCTGGCGCTGCCATAGCACCCCGTTATTCCCGCGAAAGCGGGAATGATGGAACAGGGACGAAGCTTGATTCCCGCCCGCTCCGCGCCATCTACCCCGCAAGCGAGCAATTACGGGCACCACCACGGAATGAACGACAGTCTCACCCCCAAGGCGGTGGTCGCCGCTCTCGACGAGCATATCGTCGGCCAGACCGACGCCAAGCGCGCGGTCGCGGTGGCGCTGCGCAACCGCTGGCGCCGGCAGCGGCTCGAGGAGGGGCTTCGCGAGGAAGTGACGCCCAAGAACATATTGATGATCGGGCCGACCGGCTGCGGCAAGACGGAGATCAGCCGGCGGCTGGCGAAGCTCGCCGATGCCCCGTTCGTCAAGGTCGAGGCGACCAAGTTCACCGAGGTCGGCTATGTCGGGCGCGACGTCGAGCAGATCGCGCGCGACCTGGTCGAGGAAGCGGTGCGGCTCGAGAAGGAGCGGCGGCGGCTGGCGGTCAAGGACGCCGCCGAGACCGCCGCGATGGAGCGGCTGCTCGAGGCGCTGACCGGCAAAGGCGCCAGCGAGGCGACCCGGGAGAGCTTCCGCCAGCGCTTCCGCGAAGGGCATCTGAACGATTCCGAGGTCGAGCTCGAGCTCGCCGAGGCGCCGAACGCACCGTTCGAGATACCGGGCATGGGCGGGCAGGTCGGAATGATCAACCTGAGCGAGATGATGTCCAAGGCGCTCGGCCAGGCGCCGAAGAAGCGCCGCCGATTGAAGGTGGATGAAGCCTGGAACCGCCTCGTCGAGGAGGAAGCGGACAAGAGGCTCGATCCGGACGACGTCAACCGGGTCGCGCTCGCCGACGCCGAGGCGAACGGAATCGTCTTCCTCGACGAGATCGACAAGATCGCAGTCTCCGACGTGCGCGGAGGTTCGGTCTCCCGCGAAGGCGTGCAGCGCGACCTGCTGCCGCTGATCGAAGGGACGACGGTGGCCACCAAATACGGGCCGATGAAGACCGACCATATCCTCTTCATCGCCTCGGGCGCGTTCCACATCGCCAAGCCGTCGGACCTGCTCCCCGAGCTTCAGGGCCGCCTGCCGATCCGGGTCGAGCTGAAAGCCCTCACCGAGGAAGATTTCGTCCGGATCCTCTCCGCCACCCGAGCCAGCCTGACGGAGCAATATGTGGCTCTGATCGCCACCGAAGGAGTCGAGGTCGAGTTCACCGACGACGGAATCCGGGCCATCGCCCGGATCGCAGCCGAGGTGAACGGCCAGGTCGAGAATATCGGCGCCCGCCGCCTTTCGACGGTGCTCGAGAAGCTGCTCGAGGACGTCAGCTTCGAGGCCGAGGAGCGCCGCGGCGACCGGGTCGTCGTCGACTCCGCCTATGTCGAGGCGCAGCTGGCGGACATCGCCCGGAACACGGATCTCAGCAAGTACGTGCTCTGATCCGTTCGCCGTCTCCTCTCCCGCCCGCCAACGCGGCCGAGCGGCAGGTGGTTCTTTGGGGGCGATGAGGTGTGCAAAAAGGGCGGAAAACCGCCATCGTTGTTTTACGTTAATGAAACTGGGACCAGCCTCACCCGTTCAACCCGCAGACTATTTCACGGGGAAAGGAACCCAAGTTATGCGTAAAGTCACCCTCGCCTTCATGGCCGCAACGATGGCGATGCCCGTCATTCCGGCCGCGCCGGCCTTCGCCAACCATAATGGCTATTATCACGGCAAGACCTGGCGCGATTCGCAGGGCCGCATCCGCTGCCGCCGCGCCAACGGCACGGTCGGGATCATCGTCGGCGGCGCCGCCGGCGCTCTCGTCGGCCGGGCGGTCGACGGTGGCCGCAACCGCACGACGGGTACCGTCCTCGGCGCCGCCGCCGGTGCGCTCGCCGGGCGCGAAATCGCCCGCAACCGCCGCCGCTGCCGCTAAGCCGACGGCCACCGAAGAACGGAAGCGGGGCGCCCCCATGGGAGGCGCCCCGTTTTCATGTCTGGCGCCGATGCGCGTTATGCGGCAGCTTTCCCCGGATGGAGAAATGGAATCGCGCCCGCTAGCCGATTTGCCGCCGCAGCCGCGGCGTTGCTCCTGATGACGGGGGCCGCCGAAGCCCAGCGCCCGAGGGC
>DATHBY010000583.1:0-3629 GCA_035295885.1 Allosphingosinicella sp. | reverse complement strand
CCGCATAACGATCCGACCCTGATGTTCACCAACGCGGGGATGGTGCCGTTCAAGAACGTCTTCACCGGTCTCGAAACGCGGCCCTACACGACCGCGACCAGCTCGCAAAAGTGCGTCCGCGCCGGCGGCAAGCACAACGACCTCGACAACGTCGGCTACACCGCGCGGCATCACACCTTTTTCGAGATGCTCGGCAACTTCAGCTTCGGCGACTATTTCAAAGCGCAGGCGATCGAGCACGCCTGGACGCTGCTGACGCGCGAGTGGGGTCTGCCCGCGGATCGACTGACCGCGACCGTCTATCACACCGACGACGAGGCGTTCGACCTCTGGCGCAAGATCGCCGGCCTGCCCGAGAGCCGCATCATCCGCATCGCCACCAAGGACAATTTCTGGGCGATGGGGCCCGATGGTCCTTCGGGCCCATGCAGCGAGATCTTCTACGACCATGGCGACCACATCCCCGGCGGTCCTCCAGGCAGCCCCGACGAGGACGGCGATCGCTTCGTCGAGATCTGGAACCTGGTGTTCATGCAATATGAGCAGGAGGCCAACGAGATCGTCCGCGAGCTGCCGACTCCTTCGATCGACACCGGCATGGGCCTCGAGCGGATCGCCGCCGTCATGCAGGGCGTCCACGACAATTACGACACCGACACCTTCAAGGCGCTGATCGCGGCCTCGACCGCGCTCACCCACAATGCCCGCACCGCCGACACGCGGGCGAGCCACAGGGTCATCGCCGACCATCTTCGCGCCTCGGGCTTCCTCATCTCGGACGGAGTTCTCCCGGCCAATGAGGGCAGGGGCTATGTGCTGCGCCGGATCATGCGCCGGGCCATGCGTCACGCCCATTTGCTGGGGAGCACCGAGCCCCTGATGCATCGGCTGGTGTCCTCGCTGGTCGCCGAGATGGGCGCCGCTTACCCGGAGCTGGTGCGGGCCCAGTCCCTGATCGAGGAGACCCTGAAGCTCGAGGAGACCCGCTTCCGCCAGACCCTCGCGAATGGGTTGCGCCTTCTCGACGAGGCCACCGGAGCGATGAAGCCGGGCGACACCCTGCCCGGCGAGGTGGCGTTCAGGCTCTACGACACGTTCGGCTTCCCCTACGACCTGACCGAGGACGCTCTTCGCGCTCAGGGCTTCGGAGTCGACCGGGCCGGTTTCGACGAAGCGATGGCCGGCCAGAAAGCCGCCGCCCGAGCCGCCTGGAAGGGTTCGGGCCAGAGGGCCTCCGAAGACGTCTGGTTCGACATCGCGGAGGAGCATGGCTCGACCGAGTTCACCGGCTATGCCGGCCACGAGGGCGAGGGCGTCGTCGTCGCGCTGGTGAAGGACGGCGCCCGGACCGAGCGCGCTGGGCCGGGGGACAAGGTCGTGATCCTCACCAACCAGACGCCTTTCTACGGCGAGAGCGGCGGCCAGATGGGCGACACCGGCACCGTCACCGGCGACAGGGGCTTTGACGCCGAGGTCGAGGACACGTCGAAGCCGCTCGGCCGGCTCCACGCCCATCATGCCGTGATCCGCTCGGGCGAGGTCGCCGTCGGCGACGCGGTCCACCTCTCGGTCGATGCCGAGCGGCGCGGGCGGGTGCGAGCCAACCACAGCGCCACGCATCTCCTCCACGCCGCGCTCCGGCACCGGCTCGGCGGCCACGTCACCCAGAAAGGCAGCCTCGTCGCGCCAGACCGGTTCCGCTTCGACTTCTCGCACCCAAAGGCGCTGACCCCGGAGGACATCGCCGCGGTCGAGGAGGAGGTGAACCGCCACATCCGCGAGAACGATGCCGTCACCACCCGGCTGATGACCCCGGAGGAGGCGATCGAGGCCGGCGCGATGGCCCTGTTCGGCGAGAAATATGGCGACGAGGTCAGGGTCCTCTCGATGGGCCGGGGCGCCGAGGCCAGCTATTCGGTCGAATTGTGCGGCGGCACCCACGTCAACGCGCTGGGCGACATCCAGCTGTTCAAGATCGTCGGCGAAAGCGCAGTCGCCGCCGGGGTCCGCCGGATCGAGGCACTGACCGGGGAGGCGGCGCGCCGGTGGCTGACCGAGCGCGAGAACCGGCTCAAGGAAGCCGCTTCGACGCTCAAGGCTTCTCCGGAGGAGGTGCCCGCCCGGGTCGCCGCCCTGATCGACGAGCGCCGCCGCCTCGAGCGCGACCTGGCCGAGGCCAGGAAGGCGCTGGCGATGGGCGGCGGGTCGAAGGCCGAGGCGCAGGGCCCGGAGCAGGTCGGCGGTCTCGCCTTCATCGGCCAGGTGATCGAAGGCCTCGACCCGAAGGGCCTGCGCGGTTTGGTCGACGACGCCAAGAAGCGGGTCGGCTCCGGCGTGGTCGCGCTGGTGGCGGTCAATGACGGCCGCGCCACGGTCGCGGTCGGAGTCACCGACGATCTCACCGCCAGCCGCAACGCCGTCGACCTCGTCCGCAAGGCCGTGGAGGCTGTCGGCGGCCAGGGCGGCGGAGGGCGCCCCGACATGGCCCAGGGCGGCGGGCCCGACGGGCCTAAGGCGGCTGCCGCGATCGAGGCGGTGAAGGCCGCGCTTGAAGAAACGGTCGCGGCGTAGAAAATCCCTCTCCCTGTAGGGGAGAGGGAAAGGCCGCGTCAGCGGCCGAGGGTGAGGGGCTGGCAGTGCCCTCACCCTGGTTCGCTTCGCGAACCTGTCCCTCTCCCCTACAGGGAGAGGGGATTTAGGCGGCGCCCGTCCCCACGGCAGGCGGCTCCCAGCCGAACACGCTCCGCCCGCCATAGCTGTGCGACAGCCGCCGCTCCTCCGCCATCACCGCCTCGAAGCTCGGCCCTCCCACATGCGCCTCCAGCCGCCGCGCCTGCTCGTCGAGCCGGCGGATGGCGCCGAGCGTCTCGTCCCGGCCGAGCTTCGCCTGCTCGACCGCGTTCTTCAGGACTCCGATGGTCCGGTCGTAGACCTTGATCGGCACCGGGAAGGGATGGCCGTCCTTGCCGCCATGGGCCAGCGAGAACCGGGCCGGGTCCGAGAAGCGCGACGGGGCGCCGTGGATCACCTCCGCGACCATGGCCAGCGAGCGGACGGTGCGGGCGCCGACTCCAGGCACGAGCAGCAGTTCGGCGAAATCCCTCGGCCCCGCTTCGGCCGCGGCGGCGAGCGTGCCGTGGAGCCGGCGAAGGACGACGTCGTCGCTGCGCACGTCGTGATGGTCGGGGAGCGACAGATGCGGAAGCAGCGGCTCGGCCGCCGCCGCCGGAACGCCTCTCTCGACCGCCGCCGCCTCCCGCGCCAGCCGGTCTGGGCCGAGCTCGGCGAGAAGCTCGAGCTGGGCGATGCGGGAGGCCTGGGCGCGGCGGTCGGCGAGGTTGAGGATCTCGCCCTGCCGCCGGCCCTCGATGGCCGCATGGGGCGAGTCGACGAAGCTGGTCAGCCCCTCCGAAAGCCAATGGTAGCGCCGCGCCGTCCGGCTGGCGCCGTTCATGCCCTGCTGGACCACCGCCCATTTGCCTTGGTCGGTGACGAAGAAGCCGTGGAGGTAGAGGTCGAAGCCGTCCTGGAGCGCGGCGCTGTCCACCTTGGCGACGAGGCGGCTCGACCGGGCCAGAGCGCCGCCGTCGAACCCGGCGCGCTCGCCCGCTTCGACGAGCTCGGCGGGC
>DATHBY010000582.1:0-4837 GCA_035295885.1 Allosphingosinicella sp. | reverse complement strand
GGTGAGCCTAGCGAACCGGCGTATGGAAGGGCCCCATGCCGCGTATGGGGAGGATAATCAGCCCCTGACCCGCCGGTAGGGTTCGAAGTCGCCGAGGCCGCAGCCGCCATATTCGGTGCGGTTGATCGGATCGTAGACGGTGGCGATGTCGCCGCGGCACAGCCTGGTGCTGGTCGTCTGGGTCTTCAACGCCCGGCCGAAGCCGAGGTCGGGACAGCCCGCCGCCGGACGGTTGACCCATTTGCGGCCGCCGATTCCCGAGAAGACGATCGCGGTCTCGCCGGCGGAGCGGTTGCCCTGGAGATCGCGCAGGTTGACGCACGCGACCGGCGGGCCGTCGGCCTCGAAGCCGCGCAGCTGCGCAGTGAGGCTGGCCTCGTCACTGGCCGCCATGTCGACGCGGTCATCGGTGTCGGTGGTGCAGCCGGCCGCCAGGCAGGCTGAAGCGAGCAAGATCAGATATTTCATCCCAAGGCCTCCTTCGGGATCAACGCCCGATTCGCCGGGCGGTGTCCTATGCGCGGAAAACATCCTTGGCCCGGCGCCGTTCAGCAAGCTCCGCCGCCGATGAAGCGCGCATGAACGGATTGGTGGCAAGCTCCAGAGCGATCGTCGTCGGCAAAGTGACCTCGCCGCGCTCCCGCGCCGCCCTCACCTCCTCGACACGCCGGGCCACGTCCGCATTGTCCGGCTCGACGGCGAGCGCGAACAGGCCGTTGGCGAGCGTATATTCGTGGCCGCAATAGACCCGGGTCTCCGGCGGCAGCGCCGCGAGCCGGCGCATGTTGGCGTGCATCTGCCCGGCATCGCCCTCGAACAGCTTGCCGCAGCCCATCGCGAACAGGGTGTCGCCAACGAAGATCGCCCGCTCTTCCGGCAGGTGGAAGGCGACGTGCCCGGCGGTATGGGCGGGGATGTCGATCAGCTCCGCCTCGATCCCGCCGATCCGCGCCCGGTCTCCGCCCGCCACCACTCGATCCATTCGCGACACCCGCTCGGCTTCGAGCGGGCCGGTGATCGTGCAGCCGGTGGCGGCTCGGATCGCGTCGTTGCCGCCGGTATGGTCGGGGTGCCAGTGCGTGTTCCAGACTTGCGTGACCCGCCAGCCGCGTGCCGCGGCGGCCTCCAGCACCGGCTCGGCGACCGACGGGTCGACCGCCACCGTCTCGCCCGACCCGGAATCGTGAAGCAGCCAGACGTAATTGTCCGAAAGGACGGGCACCGGCACGATCTCAAGCGCTGACGGCATCATAACCCTCCGAATTGAACTCGATCAGGCAGAAACCGTGGCGCGGCCTTGTACAAGGCGATCGCCCGCTCCAGGTCGGGGACGCCGATATTGAGAAGTAAGCCGGCATTCTACCAGCTGCCCGTGTTCGGCATCGACGCCCAGGGCTCGGCCGGCGGAAGCGCCTCTCCGGCCTGGAGCAATTCGATCGAGATGTCGTCGGGGCTTCGGACGAAGGCCATCCGGCCGTCGCGGGGCGGGCGGTTGATGGTGACTCCGCCCTCCATCAAGATCCGGCAGCTCTCGTAGATATTGTCGACCCGGTAGGCGAGGTGGCCGAAATTGCGGCCCTCGGAATAGCCTTTCTCGTCCCAATTGTGGGTGAGCTCGACCTGAGCCTCCTCGTCGCCGGGCGCGGCTAGGAAGATGAGGGTATAGCGGCCGGCCTCGTTGTCGTGGCGGCGGACTTCCTTCAGCCCGAGCAGATCGAAGAAGCGGATCGTCTCCTCGAGATCGGAGACTCGGATCATGGTGTGGAGGTACTTCATGCCCCCGCCCTACAGGCCGGCGCCCGGCCCGTGAAGCGGCTTGGCGGCGCGCGGCCGCTGTCATAATCTGGGCGAATGAAGCGCTTCCCTCTTCTCGCGGCGGTCCTCGCCGTCGCCGCCGTCGCCGCCGAGCCCGCCTGGGACTGGGGCGACGTAAAGGACGAATGGGCGAGCTCCGGCGATTACGGGACGTCCAGGGCGCTGTGCCGGAAGCTTCGCAACCGCGAGCCGCCGGCCTCCGACCGGCCCGATTCTGCCACCGCGGCGTCCCTCAAAGGCTGCGACTCGGAAGCGCTCTATTACGGAATCGGCATGCCCGCCGATCCGGTGCGGGCGCGGCAATGCGCCTTCCTCGAGGCGGATCGGGACGAGGGCGGAGTCTTCTCCGGACGGACGATGCTGATGACCGTCTATGCCAACGGCCGCGGGGCGAAGCGGGACCTCGACGTCGCGACCCACCTCGCCTGCGGGATCGAGGGGGCGCCCGCGGAATCGCACGGCCGGGTCACCCACCTCGCGGAGCTCAAGGCGAAGGGGTGGAAGGGCCAGGATTTCCACTTTTGCGACGATGTCACCAGCGGCCTCGCCATGGGCTATTGCGCAAGCCACGGCGCGGCCATTGCCGGCGCCCTGCGCGAAGCGGCGCTGGCGTCGATGACCGCCGGCTGGACAGCCGCGGAGAAGCAGGCGTTCGGGAAACTTCGGGCTGCGCATGCCGCCTATGTCGAGGCTCACGGCTCCGGCGAGGTCGACCTCTCGGGCACCGCCCGGGCGGCGATGTCGATCGCGGCGGAAGAGGCGCTTCGGGACGAGCTGGTGGAAGTGCTGGAGCGTCTGCGCTCCGGCCGCGCCCTGCCGACTCCGGCGGCGCGGCTGCCGGCCGAGGATTCGGCGCTCAACGCCGCCTACCGCAAGCGGCTGCGGGAAGCGGCTGGGGCCGGCGACTATCCGGGCGCGGTGACGGCGGAGGGAATCCGCGCCGCCGGACGCGCCTGGCTTCGCTATCGAGACTCCTTCCTGGCCTTCGCCGCGATCAAGTTCCCGCGCGTGCCGAGGAACGAGCTCGCCGCCTGGCTGACCCGCCAGCGCACCGCCCTGCTGACGCCGGAGCAATGAGGGCCTTTCCTCTATTCGCTTGTCAGGCTCAGCTCATCTTCATAAATGCACGGTTCATCGGCAGTGTAACAGTTTGCGGCGGTAGCTTCAGGAGGGTGACATGGCCGGGCGCTGGATCGACGACCGCAACAACGTCCTGCTCATCGGCGCCCTCATCCTGGCGCTGGCGATCATCGTCGGCGGCTATCTGCTCGGCGACGGGCTCAGGCGGGCGCGGATGGCGGACCGGGCGGTGACGGTACGCGGGCTGGCCGAGCGCAACGTCACCGCCGACCTTTCGACCTGGACGATCGCTTATTCGGAGCAGGGCACCGAGCTCGGGCCGGTGCAGGCGGCGGTGGACGAGAAGAGCCGGGCGGTTCGCGCCTTCTTCAAGCGCCAGGGCTTCGCCGACAAGGATCTCAGCGACACCGGCGCCTCGGTGAACCAGTTTTACGACAGCAATCGCGGCCAGAACAGCGTCACCGTGCGCCAGCGAATCCAGCTTCGCACCAACGAGGTGATGAAGGCTCGAGCCGCTTTCGCCCGCCAGGCGGACCTTATCCGGAGCGGAGTGGCGCTCGAGGAGGGCAGCGGAATGGTCTACAGCTTCACCAAGCTGAACGCGGTCAAGCCGGAGATGATCGCCGAGGCGACCCGTAACGCGCGCGACAGCGCCCTTCAGTTCGCCCGCGACAGCGGCACCGGAGTCGGAGGCATCCGGTCGGCGACCCAGGGCTATTTCTCGATCGGAGCGCGCGACGGCGACGTCGACGGCGAAGGCGGCTCCTCGGCCGGCGATTCGCCTTTCCAGAAGGTGCGGGTGGTGACGACGGTGGATTTCTACTTCGACTGAACCAGGAGAAGGACGATGGCCCGGAGGCTGCTTCCGACGATTCTGGCGGGCTTCGCCGCGGCGGCGCCCTTGCCTGCCCAGCAGCCGGCGCCGCCCCCCCCGGCGATGCTGACGGCAGCGCTCGCGGAAGCGGTCGTCGACGGCTGCCGGAAGCATGCGGCGGCAAAGCGGCAGAGCCACGCCATCGCGGTCGTCGACGGCGGCGGCCATCTGGTCGCGGCTCTGCGGATGGACGGCAACCGGGCGGGGATCATGGATTTCGCGTTCGAGAAAGCGAAGGCTGTCGCCGCCTGGGGCTTCTCGACCGCCCAGATGGAGGAAGCGGCGAAGGGGACTCCGGGCTTCGCGCGCGCGCCGGGCGTCGTCACGGTGGCCGGCGGGGTTCCGGTCTATTCGGCGGACGGCAGGACCTTGATCGGTGCGGCCGGAACGTCGGGCGAAGCTCCGGCGGACGACGCGGCCTGCGCGGAGGCCGGGATCAAGGCGGCTGGACTGAGGTCGCAGCGGGCGCGGTAACTTGGCTACCCGTCGCCAGATGGTAAGGGGACGCCCCGGAGGGTGGTGGAGGGGTCCTTCGATACGGGCCTTCGCCAAGCTCAGTCCCTACTCAGGATGAGCGGAATGGGACCCTTCTCTGCCGCTCATCCTGAGTAGCCGCTGAGCGAAGTCGAAGCGGCGTATCGAAGGACCCTCCACCAGGCTACGCATGGCCCCCTCCCCATCCGCTTCGCCGCAGGGAGGCAAAGTCTAGCGAGGTGACCCTTCGTTGGCGGCGATCGCGGCGCGGGCAGCCTTGCCGGCCTCGGAGTTCGGCGCCGTCCGGGCGGCTCGGGCGAAGAGGCCCAGCGCCGCGTCCTTCTCGCCCGAGACTCCGGCGATATTGCCCGCCTCGAGCAGGATCGAGGCATCGTCGGGGGCCAGCGAAACCGCCCTGGCGATATGCTCCCTCGCCACCGCCAGGTCGTTCTGCCTGCGGGCGAGCGCCGCGGACAGATACCAGCCGAACGGGTCCTTCGGGACGAGGGCGAGCCCCTTGTCGATGTGGATTCGCGCCCTGCCCGGATCGTTGAGAGCGACGGCGGCGCGGGCGAGGTCGAGATGGACTTCCCC
>DATHBY010000581.1:0-6186 GCA_035295885.1 Allosphingosinicella sp. | reverse complement strand
GGGCCGCTCGCCGCGGAGGCCCGGCGCGGCCTGACTTTGGAGCAGGTGGCGGCGATCGAGCTCGCCGAACGCAACATCCGCGCCTTCCACGAAGGCAGCCTCCCCGCCGAGCATAAGGTGGAGACGATGCCGGGGCTGACGGTGCGCAAGGTCTGGCGGCCGGTCGAGCGGGTCGGGCTCTACGTTCCCGGAGGCAAGACCCCGCTCTTCTCCACGCTGCTCATGCTCGCGCTGCCGGCCCGGGCGGCCGGAGTGCTGGAGATCGTCGCGGTGACTCCGCCCCGGCGCGAGGGGGGGCTCGATCCGCTGATCGCGCTCGCCGCCGACATTTGCGGAATCGAGGCCGTGTGGACGGTGGGCGGAGCGCAAGCCGTCGCCGCGCTCGCCTTCGGCGCCGGCGACATCCCTCGCGCCGGCAAGATCTGCGGACCGGGCAATGCGTGGGTCGCGGAGGCCAAGAACTACGTCTCCTCCCTCCCGGGCGGTCCCGCGATCGACATGCCGGCGGGGCCGAGCGAGCTGCTGGTGGTGGCCGACGAGCGGGCGGACCCGGCCACCGTCGCGGCCGATCTCCTCAGCCAGGCCGAGCATGATTCCTCGGCGCAGGTGCTTCTGGTGACTCCTTCCGCCGGGCTCGCCGAGGCGGTCCGGGCGGAGGTTGCGGCGCAGGTCGCGGCCCTGCCCCGGCGCGAGCTGGCGGAGGCCTCGCTGGCCGGGGGCCGGATCATCCTTTGCGCCGATCTTGGGCAGGCGCTCGAGATCGCCAATCGCTACGCACCCGAGCACCTCTCGCTGGCCGTTGCCGACGCCGAGCTCCTCGTCGCCCGCGTCCGCAACGCCGGGGCGGTGTTCGCCGGCGGCGGCGCGGCGGAGACTTTCGGCGACTATCTGGCGGGATCCAGCCACGTCCTCCCCACCGACGGCGCCGCCCGCGCGTGGAGCGGAATATCGGTCCACACCTTCCTCAAGGCGATCAGCGTCCAGACCGTCACTCCGCAGGCCGCTCGACGCATCGCCGCCCCCGCAGCCCTGCTGGCGCGGCTCGAAGGCCTGGAGGCGCACGCCCGAGCCGCCGACGCACGGCTCGAGGAGGCGCTGCCATGACTTCGCTCGCCGCCCGGCTCGCGCGTTCCGAAATCCTGGCGCTTCCGGAGCTGGACATCGCCGCCAGGGCCAACGACGCGTTCGGCAGCGATGCGATCAGGCTGGACGCCAACGAGAATCCCTATCCGCCGCTGGCCGAAGGCTCGCTGGCGGCGGGCCTCAACCGCTACCCGGAGCCGCAGCCGGCGCGGCTGAAGAAGGCGATGGCGGCGCTCTACGGAGTTTCGCCGGAGAACCTCGTCATCACCCGCGGCGCCGACGACGCTATCGACATCCTCGTCCGCACCTTCTGCCGGCCGGGGCAGGATAAGGTGTCGATATGCACCCCGACCTTCTCCGCTTACGCCCACTTCGCCCGGCTGCAGGGTGCGATTGTGATAGAGGCACCGCTCGATTCCGATTTCGACTTCGATCCCAAGGCCTTCCTCGACCTCGCCGGCCGCGACCCGAACCTGAAGCTCGCCTTCATCTGCGCCCCGAACAATCCGACCGGCAACCCGGTCCCGTTTGCCGACATCGAGACCGTGCGCCTGGCTCTGCCGAGCACGATCGTGGTGGTGGACGAGGCCTATATCGAGTTCTCCGAGCAGGAGAGCGCCGCGCAGCGGGCCGCTCGGAGCGAGAATGTTGTCGTCCTTCGCACGCTCTCCAAGGCTTACGGCCTCGCCGGAGCGCGAATCGGCTGCGCGATCGGGCACTCGGAGACGATTTCCCTCCTAACTCGAGCGCTTCCGCCCTATCCCCTGCCGAGCCTGTCTATCGAAGCGGCGATGTCGGCGCTCGCGCCCTCGCGCCGGGCCGTCCATGAGGAGCGGATCGCGCGCATCAAGGCGGATCGCGAGCGGCTCGCCGGGCTCCTCGCCGGCTCGCCGCTCGTCAGGCGAGTCCGCTCGGGCGGCGGCAACTTCCTGTTCCTCGAGGTCGAGGATCCGGACGGGCTGGCGCGGAAGCTCGAGAGCCTCGGCATCCGCGTGCGCTTCCGCCCCAATGCCGCGCCCGGAGGCCTGCGCCTCACCATCGGCACGGAAGCGGAGAATCTCGCCGCCCTGGCCGCCTTCGGAGTGGCGCCGGAGGCCGCCCCGGGCCGGCGCGCCGAACTCGTCCGCGACACCCGGGAGACCCAGATCGCGGTCGCAATCGATCTCGACCGCGCCTCGCCACGCCGGATCGCCACCGGCATTCCCTTCTACGACCATATGCTCGACCAGGTCGCGGCGCATGGCGGCTTCTCGCTCATCCTCTCCTGCGACGGCGACCTCGACATAGACGGGCACCACAGCATCGAGGATTGCGCCCTCGCGTTCGGCACCGCCTTGTCGCGAGCTCTCGGCGACCGGCGCGGAATCGGCCGCTTCGGCTTTTCGCTGCCGATGGACGAGGCCGAGGCGCACGTTCTCGTCGACCTTTCCGGGCGCCCCTGCAGCGTCTTCGAGGGAAGGTTCAAGGCGAGCCATATCGGCGCCTACCCCACCGAGATGACCGGGCACGTCTTCCGAAGCCTCGCCGACAGCCTCGGAGCGGCGATCCACGTCCGGGTCCGGGGCGAGAACGACCACCACAAGACCGAGGCCTGCTTCAAGGCGTTCGGGCGGGCGCTTCGCCGGGCGCTGGCGCGCGACGGCGATTCGCTGCCGAGCACCAAGGGGGTGTTGTGAAGCTCGCCATCGTGGACGTCGGCTGCGGCAACATCGGGTCGGTCGGGATCGCTTTCGAGCGGTTCGGGATCGCTCCGGTCGTGACCGGCGAGGCGGAGGCGATCGCCTCGGCGGACAAGATCGTGCTGCCGGGAGTAGGCGCCGCCGGCTACGCGATGGAGCGGATCGAGGCGCTCGGCCTCGCTCCCGTGCTTCGCTCGCTCCGGCAGCCGGTGCTCGGCATTTGCCTCGGCATGCAGCTCCTCTTCGAGGCTAGCGAGGAGGAGGATATCGCCTGCCTGGGCCTGATCGGCGGCCGGGTCCGAAAGCTGGAAGCGGCGCCGGGCCGGCCGGTGCCGCACATGGGCTGGAGCCGCCTCGACGTCAGCGACCAGGCAATCGGGCTGCGCACCGGCGACTATGTCTATTTCGCGCACAGCTTCGCCTGCGATCCGGTGCCGGAGACGGTGGCGAGCGCGGAACACGGGCGCGAGATCCCGGCCGTGGTCCGGAGCGCGAACCGGCTCGGCGCTCAATTCCACCCGGAGCGCTCAGGCGAGGCCGGCGCGCGGTTCCTTCGAAGCTGGCTCGGCCAGTGATCCTCTATCCCGCCATGGACCTGATGGGCGGCAGAGTCGTCCGCCTCGCGCAGGGGCGTTTCGAGGATTCGACCACCTATTGCGCCGACCCTGCCGAGGCGCTGGAGCGCTTCGCCGCGGCGGGCGCCCTGTGGGCCCATGTCGTCGACCTCGACGGAGCCCGCGCCGGCGAGCCGGTGCAGCACGGTCTCATCGCCGGCCTCGCCGGGGAGGCGCCTCTCGGTCTGCAGGTGGCGGGCGGCTTCCGCAGCCGCGAGCATCTGGAGCGGATGTTCGATGCAGGCGTCGGCCGAATCGTCGTCGGCAGCCTTGCCGTCGACCGGCCGCACCTCGTCCGCGGCTTCCTGCGGGAATTCGGCGGCGAGCGGATCACGATCTCGCTCGACATACGCCTCGTCGGAGGCGAGCCGATCGTCGCCACGGCGGGATGGACCGAGGATTCCGGCCGGAGCCTCTGGGACGTCGCGGAGCTCTACCCGGAGGCGCGGCACCTCCTGCTCACCGACATCGGCCGCGACGGGATGCTTTCCGGTCCGAATTTCGAGCTTCTCGAGGAAGCGGCCCGGCGCCTCCCCCACCTCGACATCCAGGCCTCGGGCGGAGTCTCCTCGCTGGCCGACCTTCGCCGCCTCCGCACCGCCGGCGCCGTCGTCGGCAAGGCTTTGTGGGAGGGGCGGATCGGCCTGGCGGAGGCTCTCAATGCCTGCGCGTAGGATCATCCCCTGCCTCGACGTGAAGGACGGCCGGGTCGTCAAGGGCGTCCGCTTCCGCGACCATCGCGACGCCGGCGACATCCTCGACCATGCCCTCCGCTACCGCGAGGAAGGCGCCGACGAGCTGGTCTTCTACGATATCGGCGCGAGCGCCGAGGGCCGCGGCCTGGATCTGGAATGGGTCCGGCGGATCGCCCGGATCATCGACATACCCTTCGCAGTCGCCGGCGGCTTGCGCACCCGCGACCAGGCTGCCGCCTGCCTCGATGCCGGTGCCGACAAGGTGTCGATCAACTCCCCTGCCCTCGAACGGCCTGGCCTGATCGGGGAGCTCGCCCGCGACTTCGGAAGCCAGTGCGTCGTCCTCGGAATCGACAGCTTCGCGGCCGGCGGAGGCTATCGCGTCAAGCAATATACCGGCTCCCCCGATTCCCCCCGCGACTCCGGCCGCGGCACGCTCGACTGGGTCCGCGAGGCCACGGAGCGCGGCGCGGGCGAGATCGTGCTCAACTGCATGCGCCGCGACGGCGTGGGCACCGGCTACGATCTCGCCCACACCGCCGCCGTCGTCGAAGCGACGACGGTCCCGGTCATCGCGTCGGGCGGCGCCGGAGCGCCGGAGCATTTCCGCGACGCTTTCGCGGCCGGGGCCAGCGGGGCGCTCGCCGCGACCGTCTTCCACGACCGCATCATCCCCATAGCCGAGCTGAAGGAGTATCTTGAGTCATGCGGGATCGAAATCCGCCGCTGAGCGCCGCCGATATCGGCACCCTCGCCTGGGAGAAGATGGATGGGCTGATCCCGGCGCTGGTGCAGGACCGCGCCACGGGCCAGGTGCTGATGCTCGGCTATATGACCCGGGAAGCGCTCGCTGCGACGCTGGAGAAAGGCCGGGCCGTCTTCCACAGCCGCTCGAAAGGGCGGCTCTGGGAGAAAGGCGAAACGAGCGGCAACGCGCTGGCGGTCCGGGAGGTGCTCGCCGACTGCGACGGCGACGCCCTGCTCGTGAAGGCCGACCCCGCCGGACCAACCTGCCACCTCGGCACGACCAGCTGCTTCGGCGCAATGGAAGACGGCCCGGGGTTCCTGGGCGAGCTCAGGCGGATCGTCGCCGGGCGCGCCGGACTCGACCCCGCGGAAAGCTATACCGCCCGGCTGCTCGCCGCCGGGCCGGCCGGGATCGCGCAGAAGGTCGGCGAAGAGGGCGTCGAGCTCGCTTTGGCCGCCGTCGGCCGCGACCGCGAGGGCTGCGTCGAGGAAGCCGCGGACCTGCTCTACCATGTCACCGTGCTGATGGAGTCGCGCGGCTTCGGATGGGAGGAGGTCGCCGCGGCCCTCCGCCGCCGGCATCGGGCCTAGACTTTGTCCTGCCGAAGCAGAATCGTCACCCCGGACTTGATCCGGGGTCCACCTTTTTCTCAATCCCAGTGGAGGAAGAAGGTGGATGCCGGATCAGGTCCGGCATGACGAATGCCTCGCTTCCATCACAATAAGACAAACTCTAGGCGCTCAGCAGCCTGCACGCCTCCTCGAGCAAAGCCTCGCTTGCGGCAGCGACGATCTGCCCGGCGCCCAGGTCGGCGCCGCCGCTCCAGTTCGACACCGCTCCGCCCGCCGCCCGCACCAGCGGCACCAGCGCGTTGTAATCGTGGGGCTTCAGCCCGGATTCGGCGACGATGTCGAGGGTCCCGGCCGCGACCAGCGCATAACCGTAAGCGTCCAGCCCGTAGCGGGTGAGGCGCGCGGCTCGCCGAAGCCGCTCGAACCCTTGCGCTTCGGCGCCTTCGAAGAGATAGGGATCGGTGGTCGAGAGCCGGGCTTCGCTTACGCTTCGGCAGGTGCTTGCCGCGAGGCGCCTCGGCTCGCCGCCTCCGCCGAACACAAGCGCCTCTCGCGCATAGCCCAGATAGAGCTCGTCGAGCCGGGGGACGTCGACCACTCCGAGCACCGGTTCGCCCCGGTCGAGCAACGCAATCAGGGTCGTCCAGCTCGGGAGTCCGCAAATATAGGCTCGGGTGCCGTCGATCGGGTCGAGCGACCAGGACCACCGCCCGGCCGCCGGCCGCTCGGGAAGCTCCTCGCCGGCAATGCCGTGCTCCGGGAAGCGCGCCTCGATCAGGCCCCGCATCGCCCGTT
>DATHBY010000580.1:0-3850 GCA_035295885.1 Allosphingosinicella sp. | reverse complement strand
CTTGCTGGATCATCCGCCGAGCTTCGTTCTTGGATGCTGCGAAGCCGAGGAGACAGAGGATTTCGATCAACGGATAATGGCCTCGTGGGAGTATGATCGACGGCAATGCGTCTCCTATCGCGCCTTGCTCAAAGGTATCGCGTGCGGTTTCCTCCGCATCTCGCGCGGCGACTTGACCGTGGGCGAGCCGCGTGGCTTCGGAAGCCAGCACCTTCTTCGCCTCGTTGATCTCGCTTCCCTGCAGCGCCTCGAGCCGCGTCACCTCCTCAAGCGGCAAATCGGTGAACCGCCTCAGGAACTTGCCGACGTCGGCATCCTGGGCGTTGCGCCAGAACTGCCAGTAATCCCAGGGGCTGAGCTGGTCGGCGTTGAGCCAGACCGCGCCTTTCTCCGTCTTGCCCATCTTGCCGCCGTCGGCGGTGGTGATGAGCGGGGTCGTCAGACCGTAGACCTGGGTCCCGTCCACCCGCCGGCAAAGCTCGATGCCGTTGACGATATTGCCCCACTGGTCCGATCCGCCGAGCTGGAGCCTGCAGCCGGCGCGGCGCGACAGCTCCAGGAAGTCGTAGCCCTGGAGGATCATGTAGTTGAACTCGAGAAAGGAGAGCGACTGCTCCCGATCCATCCGAAGCCTGACGCTGTCGAAGCTCAGCATCCGGTTGACCGAGAAATGCTGGCCGATCTCGCGAAGGAAGGGGATATATTCGAGCCGGTCGAGCCAGTCGGCATTGTCGAGCAGAACCGCGTCCGTCGGCCCGTCCCCGAACGTCAGGAACCGCTCGAAGGCGCGTTTGATCGAGGCGATGTTGGCATCGATCGTCTCGGCGTCGAGAAGCTTGCGGGCCTCGTCCTTGAAGCTGGGGTCGCCGATCTTCGAGGTGCCGCCGCCCATAAGCACGATCGGCTTGTGCCCCGCCTGCTGCAGCCGGCGGAGCATCATGATCTGGATGAGGCTGCCGACGTGGAGCGACGGCGCGGTCGCGTCGAAGCCTATGTAGCCCGGGACCACCTGCTTCTGCGCCAAAGCGTCGAGCCCCTCGGCGTCGGTCAGCTGGTGGATGAAGCCCCGCTCGTCGAGCGTTCGGAGGAGTTCGGATCTGTATTCGGACATGGCGCGGGCGGTTAGCATCGCTCCGCCGTCATTGCGAGCGTAGCGAAGCAATCCAGCGTCCCGGTGGTCCCGGCGCCGAGACTGGATTGCTTCGTCGCTTCGCTCCTCGCAATGACAGGGAATGGAAACGAAGCTCTGGGCCGATCCCGCCTGTCCCGGCGATCCTATCGAGGCGATCCACGCGACGGCGGAGCGCGTGTCGCTTACTTTGCTCCACCTTCGCTACACCGTGGTCGGCGACATCTCCCGGCTTCGTATTCCGGAGGCGGCGCCACCACTCAGGACCCCTCGTCTTTGGGAAGCGACCTGCTTCGAGGCCTTTCTCCGCCCCGAAGGAGAGAATGGCTATCTGGAACTCAACTTCTCGCCGTCCGGCCAGTGGGCGGCCTATGCCTTCAGCCATTATCGGGAGGGAATGGCCGACGCGCCGCTCCCGGCCGCGCCGGAAATTGCGGTGAGCCGGAGCGGGCACGGGATGGAAATTCAGGTGGCTGTCTCGCCGGCCCTCGGCCCGGGCCCTTATGCCATGAACGTCGCCGCCATCCTCGAAAACCGGGGCGGGGAAAGGTCCTTCTGGGCGGCCAGCCATCCTGCCGGCGGCCCCGATTTCCACCATCCTGGTTGCTTTATTCACCGACTGCCGTCAGCGGAGCAGCCATGAAATTCGGTATCGACCGCCTCCTCGCCGACCCGGCCCTGCGCAAGCCGCTCGAGGGCAAGCGGGTCGCCCTGCTCGCCCATCCGGCCTCGGTGACGGAGAACCTCACCCATTCGATCGACGCCCTGATCGGGCGCGGCCTCAACGTCACCGCCGCTTTCGGCCCGCAGCACGGCCTCAGGGGCGACAAGCAGGACAATATGGTGGAATCGGACGATTTCACCGATCCCGCCCACAACATCCCCGTCTTCAGCCTCTACGGAGAGGTTCGCCGCCCGACCGGCCAGTCGATGGGCACGTTCGACGTCATCCTGGTCGACCTCCAGGACCTCGGCTGCCGAATCTACACCTTCATCACCACCCTGCTCTACGTGCTCGAAGCCGCGGCGAAGCACGGCAAGGCCGTCTGGGTGCTCGACCGCCCCAATCCCGCCGGCCGGCCGGTGGAGGGGCTCACCCTTCTGCCCGGCTGGGAAAGCTTCGTCGGCGCCGGGCCGCTGCCGATGCGCCACGGACTGACTCTGGGCGAGCTCGGCCGCTGGTTCGTCGAGACGATGAAGCTCGACGTCGATTACCGGGTGATCGAGATGGAAGGCTACGATCCCGACTCCGGCCCCGGCTTCGGCTGGCCGCCGGAGCGGATCTGGATCAACCCCAGCCCCAATGCCGCGAACCTGTGGATGGCCCGAGCCTATGCCGGCACAGTCATGCTCGAGGGCACGACCCTGTCGGAGGGGAGGGGCACCACCCGGCCGCTCGAGCTGTTCGGCGCCCCCGATATCGAGGCCCGCGCCGTGCTAGGCGAAATGCGCCGCCTCGCCCCCGACTGGCTGCGCGGTTGCGCGCTTCGCGAGATCGCCTTCGAGCCGACCTTCCACAAACATGAAGGCAAGACCTGTCACGGCCTCCACATCCACCCGGAAGGCGCCTTTTACGACCACGAAGCCTTCCGCCCCTGGCGCCTCCAGTCGCTCGCCTTCAAGGCGATCCGCCGCCTTCACCCCGATTACGACCTCTGGCGCGACTTCCCCTACGAATATGAGTTCGGCAAGCTCGCCATCGACGTCATCAACGGCGGACCGGGACTGCGCGAGTGGGTGGACGATGCGGAGGCCTTGCCGGGCGACCTGGAAGCCCTTGCGGTCCCCGACGAACGAGCCTGGTCGGAGGAGCGCCGGCCCTTCCTCCTTTACCCCGCGCGTTGACGAAAAGCGCTCGAATACCTAGATAAAAGCCATGGCCATACGCCCGATCCTCGAAGCTCCGGACCCCCTGCTGCGTCAGGTCTCCTCGCCGGTCGAGGCGATCACGCCCGAGATCCAGACCCTGATCGACGACATGTTCGAGACGATGTACGCCGCCCCCGGAATCGGCCTCGCGGCCATCCAGGTCGGAGTGCCGAAGCGCATCCTCGTCATCGACCTTCAGGACCCCGAGGAGGAAGGCGGCGAGCCCGTCCGCAATCCGATGGTGTTCATCAACCCGGAGATATTGCGCACGTCCGAGACCCCGCGGCCCTATAACGAAGGCTGCCTTTCGGTCCCGGATCAATATGCCGAGGTCGAGCGGCCCGATTCGATCCGCGCCCGCTGGCAGGGCCGCGACGGCAAGGTCCACGAGGAGGAGATCGAGGGCATGCTGGCCACCTGCCTCCAGCACGAGATGGACCATCTCGAGGGCGTCCTGTTCATCGACTATCTCTCGCGCCTCAAGCGCGACATGATCCTGAGGAAGCTCGCCAAGGCGAGGAAGCTGGCGGCCTAGCTTTCCCCTTCCTGGAAGGGAGGGGTTAGGGGTGGGTCCGCCGCAGGCGGCCGAAACTCCGACTCACCGGGCAGCCTCGCTGCGCTCGCCTGCCCACCCCCAGCCCCTCCCTTCCAGGGAGGGGAGATATCCACAACTTAGGTCATCCCGCTCTTTACCATTTCCTGCACCTGCCGTAGGTTCGCCCTTCGTTCCAAGGGCGCAACATGGACTCCTCCCTGATCCTCCTTGTTATCCTGGCCCTCGCCGCGGGAGCGGCCGCGGGCTGGTTCTTCGGCGCCCGTCAGGCCGCGCTCTACCGCAAGGAGCGCGACGAC
>DATHBY010000579.1:0-5187 GCA_035295885.1 Allosphingosinicella sp. | reverse complement strand
ACGGTGACTGCGCCGCCGCTGAAAATGCCCGCACCGGCCGCGTCGAGATTGTTGATGTTGATCGCGTTGCCCGTGGCGACCACGCCGCTGGCGCCGAGCGTTGCGAACTGGATTCCGCTCGTCCCCATCGCTCCGTTCTGGAGGTCGAGGATCTGGCCGGTCGTGGTGGCGACGCTGTTGCCGGTGCCGGTGACGCTCAGAGTCCCGCCGCCGGTGAAGACCAGGCCCTTGCCCGTGGTGCTGCTGATGTCGACGCCGTTGCCGCCGGCGGCCGGGGTGAAGTTGATCGTTCCGCCCGTGTTGTTGGTGAGGCTGACGGCGGTGGCCGTGGTGGTGGTGATCGAGGTCGACTGGCCGTTGAAGTTGACCGTGCCGGCGCCGAGCGAGTCGATGACGATTCCGCTCGTCGCGGTGGTCGAATGGGTGATGTTGCCGTTGAAGGTGGCGGTGCCGCCGGTGCGGTCCTGGATCTCCACCGAAGTGCCGGTCGCGCCGGTGATGGTGCCGCCATAGGTGAGGTTGACGTTGCCGCCCGAATTGGCGGTGCCGCCTCCCGCCGCTCCGATGAGGATGGCGGTGCCGGCGCCGGAAATGCTTCCGCCGGTGATGGTGACGCTGCCGGTGATGAGGCCGGTCCCGCTCGAGTCCGTGCCGGCGAGCTGGATGCCCTGGCCGGCGCTTCCAGTCGAGGTCAGCGAATCCACGGTGACGGCGAGGTTGCCGCCCTGGTCGATGTCGATGGCCTGGCCGGCGCCGGTGAAGCTGACGCTGTTGACCGTCAGGGTGCCCGCGGCGGTGGTCACGCTGCCGTTGCCGTCGGCCATGCCGATCGCGTTGACGCTGTTGGCGTCGAGAGTGAGGCCGCGAACCGTGTTGTCGGTGCCCAGGGTGATTGCGGCGCCGCTGATCACGCTGATCACGGCGTTGGCCGAGACGTTGTCGACTCCGCCTGTGCGCTCGGTGCCGCCGATATTGTGGCCGTTGACCATGAAGCTGACGCCGTCGCCGAGCAGCTTCTGGCCCGCCTCGAGCGTGATTCCGGCGGTGTAGTTGCCGCCGTTGCGATAGACGAAGATGGTGTCGCCGGCGCCGTCGACGTCCGCGCCGTTGTTGTTGAGCGGGGTGAGCGAGGTGAACGGCTTCATATAGGAGCCGTCCGACGCGCCGTTCTCGCCGCCGTAGGTGTTGTCGACGTACCAGACCTTGTCGGTCACCGTCATCGTGACGATGCCCTCGGTGACGTTGCCGAGGCCCTGCGCGTCCTGGACGTAATATTTGAATGCGGTGATTCCGACGAAGCCGGTCGTCGGGGTGAAGGTGAAGCTGCCGTTGGCGTTGAAGGCGACTGTGCCCTGGGTGCCGGTCGTGTCGACGCTTGTGACGGTGAGGCCGGCATTGCCGCCCGCGCCGTCGGGATCGACGTCGTTGAGCAGCAGGCCCTGGGCCGCGCTGATCGTGATCGGAGTGTTGCCGGTCAGGCTGTAGGCGTCGTCATAGGCGATCGGCGTCACCTTGACCGAGGACGGATCGAGGGTGACCCCGTTCAGAGTGTCGGTGACGGAAACGCCGAGCGCGGGGTCGCTGCCGGAATTGACGATTCGGATGCGGGTGGTGATGATGTCGCCGGGATCGAACTGGCCGTCCCCATCCTGATCGTTGAACAGCGTGGACGTACGCGTAGCAGTAACGGTGACAGCCATTTTACAAATCCCCCGACGGCATAAATGCCGCCCGCGCGCACGCACGCGGGCCTCCCAAGGCATCTGATGGCATAGAACTTCACGAGCCGCTAGTTAAAACAGCTCAACGGAGATCCGGAAAAGTGGCCCGAAATCAACACTTACGAGGAAATCGGATGGCTATTCCCGGAAAGCGGTTTCGCTGAGCTTGGTGATCGGACTGAGGATGTAATTGAGGATGGTGCGCTTGTCGCCGAGCAGGCTGACGTCGGCGACCATGCCGGTGCCGATCGGCAGCGGCCGCCCGTTGCGCTCCAGCGCGTTCTTCTCCGTCCGCACCTGCACCGTGTAGAAGCTCTCGCCGGTTTTCTCGTTGACCGTCGCATCGGGCGAGATGGCGGTGACGACCCCGTCGAGCGAGCCGTAGACCGAGGGGTCGTAGGCTGTGATGCTGACCTTCGCCTTCTGCCCCATTCGCACCCAGGCGATATCCTGCGGACGCACCTGCGTCTCGACCAGCAAGGTCTCCTCGGAGGGGACGATCTCGACCAGCGGCGCGCCGGGGCCGACCGCGCTGCCCACGGTCGTGATCAGCACCCGGTTGACCCGTCCCGGCAGCGGCGCCCGGACCAGGGTTCGATCGGAGCGCTCGGCGAGCGCCGGCAGCTGCGCTCGGCGGGCCGAATATTCGGCCTGGGCGCTGGCGAGCTCGTTGGCGGCGACCGAGCGCCAGTCCTGCCTTTGCTGGTTGAGCGAGGATTGCGCCTCGACGACCGCGGAGCGGGCGCGGGAGATGGCGGCGGCGGCGGCGGCGGCCTCGCTCGCGGCGACCGCATAGGCGCTCTCCGCCTGCATCAGCGACAGGCGCGGCTCGATCCCCCGCTCGACCATCGGCCGGATCATGTTCAGCTCCTGCCGCCGGGCATCGCGCGCAGTCACCCGGGCGTCATAGGCCGCCTGAGCCTCCTGCACGGCGCGGTTCGCCTGGGCGACTCGCGCCTGCCCGGCGGCGATCACGCTGCCCAGCTCCTGCATTCTGGAGGCGTGGAGCGAACGCTCGATCATCATCTGGCTCGCCGCGGCCTGGTCGGCCGGCGCCGGGTAGGAGGGCTCGCGTCCGGCGACCTCGGCGGAGAGCCGGGCGATCTTCATCCCGAGCGCGTTGGCGGAGGCCTCGCCGCTGCCCAGCTCGGCGCCGGTGGCGGTGCGGTCGAGCCGGACCAGCTCCTGGCCGGCCTTCACCTGCTGGCCGGTCTTGACGAGGATCGCCTCGACGACTCCGCCTTCCAGGTTGGAGACGACCTGGAGCTGCGACGTCGCGATCACCCGGCCCTGCCCCCGCACCGTCCGGTCGAGCTCGGTCAGAGCCGCCCAGATCACGAAGATGACGACGAATCCGACCACCACCCACAGGAGCACGTTCGAGGCCGTCCGCGGCTTGATCCGGTCGGTCAGGTCCTCGATGTGGGTGTGCTCGTTCATGGCTCAGGCCGCCTTGGTAGGCGGCGTCTGCTGCCGCGTGATCTGCTTGAGCACTTCGTCGCGCGGCCCGTCCATGGCGACCCGGCCCTTCTCGATCAGCATGATCCGGCCGACCAGTGCCAGAAGCGGCGGCCGGTGGGTGATCAGCACGAGAGTACGGTCCTTGAGCTCCTCGCGGAGCCGGTGGATCAGCGCCGTCTCGGTCTGGGCGTCCATCGCGCTGGTCGGTTCGTCGAAGACCAGGACCGGCGGGCGGCCGGCGAGAGCGCGTGCGAGCGCGATCGACTGGCGCTGCCCGCCCGAAAGCCCTTCGCCGCGGTCGGCCAGCTTCAGGTCGTAGCCGTTGGCGATCGAGCCCATGAAGCTGTGGGTGCCGGAAAGCTCCGCGGACCGAAGCAGTTCCTCGTCGTCGACATGGCTCCGGGCGAGGCCGATATTCTCGCGCACCGAGCCGGTCAGGAGCACGCTCTCCTGCAGGGCGGCGCCGATGTAGCGGCGCATCTCGAGCGGGTCGAGCTGGCGGATGTCGGTGCCGTCGATCATCACCAGCCCCTCCTCGGGCGGGTAGAGGCCGAGGATCAGCCTGGCGATGGTCGACTTTCCGGAACCTACCCGCCCGAGTAAGGCGACATGTTCGCCCGGCTGGATGACGAAGTTCAAATCCTCCAGGGTCTTCTCGGACGCGCCCGGATATTTGAAGGTGACGTTGCGGAACTCGATCCGCCCCTTGAGGCCGGACAGCTTCAGCCCCTCGCCCTCCGGACCTTCCGGCGGCAGGTTCATCATCTCGTTGAGCTGCCGGTAGGCGGTGCGGGTCGTCGTCATCCGCGAGAGCAGCTGCGAGATCTGCGCCAGTGGAGCGACCGCCCGGCCGGCCAGGATCGAGCAGGCGATGAGGCCGCCCATGGTGAGGTCCTGGGTGGCGATCAGGCCGACCCCGACGATCACCACTCCGGCGTAGGAGATGGTGCCGGCGGACGTGGCGGTGGTGATGCCGATGCTCGAGATGAGCCGCTGCCTCAACGAGCTGTCGGCGTGACTCTCCATCGCCTTGTCCCAGCGGCGGGCGAGGAGCGGCCCGGCGCCCGCGGCCTTGACCGTCTCGAGCCCGCCGATCGTCTCCACCAGCACCGACTGCTTGGCCATGCCCTCGCCCATCGACTTGGCCGAAAGGCGGTCCATCGCCGGCTGGGTGAGCGCCCCGACGAGGATGACGAACGGGACCATCAGGGCCGGCACGGTCACCACCCAGCCGCCGATCACCCAGATCACGAAGAGGGTCAGGATGATGAAGGGCAGGTCGACGACGGCGGTGAGGGTCGCGGAGGTGAAGAAGTCGCGCAGAGCCTCGAGCTCGCGCATCAGCCCGGTCAGCGAGCCGGTCGAGCCCTTCTTGAGGTCAAGCCGGAGCCGGAGCAGGCGCTCGAACAGGGTCTCGCCGACGTCCCTGTCGATCGCCGCTCCGGCGACGTCGACGAAATAGGCGCGAAGCATCTTCAGGACGAAATCGAAGACGACGACGATGGCGAGGCCGATCGACAGCGCCACCAGCGACGAGGTGGCGTTGTTCGGCACCACCCGGTCGTAGACGATCATCGTGAACAGCGACGTCATCAGTCCGAAGATGTTGATCAGGGCCGCCGCCAGCGCGACCTTCATGTAGACCGCCCGGTTGCGGCGCATCGGCTCCATCAGCCATGCCGCGAAGCGCGGCTGCGAAGCCGGCTTGATGTCGTTCTCGCTACTCATCCTGGCCCCCGACCCGGGCGGGGTCGATGCCGAGCGCCTCGAGCAGATTGCCCGTGCGCGACAGAAGCACGTAGCGGGAGGCGTCGAGCTCGGCCAGAGTCCGGATGAAGGCGGTGGCGGTCTCGAAATAGGCGTCCTCGGCCGCGACCACGTCGAACAGATTGCCCCGCGCGTTGATGAACCGCTCGATGAGCACGTCGCGGGACTGGCGGCTGGCGAGATAGCTCGCCTGGAGCGCCCTCAACTGCTCGTCGAGCGCCTGGACGTCGGACCAGGC
>DATHBY010000578.1:0-3266 GCA_035295885.1 Allosphingosinicella sp. | reverse complement strand
CCCGGGCCTCCCAGGGCGGCCGCACCGGATCCGAATCGCGTGCGGCCAGGACTGCGAGCATGCCGAGCGGCCTCAGGCGCGAGGCCCAGCGCCGCGGCAATTCGCGCTCGCGAGCCGCGGCGAGTGCGACGTCGGAATCCTCGGTCGTGGCACAGTGGCGCGCCAGGTCGACCAGGGCCCAGGCCTCGCCAGCCTGCTTCAGACCTTCGCCGCCGCCGCCGAGCAGGCGCGCGCTGTACCGGAAGAGCAGTCCGCCGCGTGCCCATGCGTAGCGTGCCAGCTCGTCGGGGGTGAGCGGTTCCGGGCTGGAGAGGACCCCCCATCCTTCCTCCATCCGGGCCAGCTCGGCGCCGGCGATCCCGGCGGGAAGCAAATGCGCCGCCACCTCCTGAAGCACCGGCTCCGGCGGAGCGGGCTCGCGGTCCAGCTTCTCCAGCGCCTCGCGCCACCAGGCGAGCTTGATCCTCGAGATCAGCGGCTCTCGTCCCCCCGCCAAAGCGGCGCCGAGCGCGGCGTCCAGCCGCCACAGAGCGCCCACCGCCGCGCGCCGGTTCGCCGGAACGTAGGAGAGCGCGAGGATTCGGTCGGGGTCGAGACTGTCCGTCATGCCAGCGAAGGCTGGCATCCATGCGGGCCCGGCGCAATGCTCGAAGGCGGCACGGACCCCGGCCTTCTGGGATGACGTTAGCGGTAGGAGACCTTCTTCGCCGCCTCAACGACGCTCTCGACCCGGATCAGCGCCATCTTCTCGAGATTGGCGGCGTAGGGCAGAGGCACGTCCTCGTCGGTGACCCGGAGGACCGGGGCGTCGAGATCGTCGAAGCCCTGCTCCATCGCCGTCGCCATGATCTCGGCGGAGATCGAGCAGACCGGCCAGCCCTCCTCGACGCAGACCATCCGGTTGGTCTTGGCGAGCGAGGCGAGGACGGTCGCCTTGTCGAGTGGGCGAAGTGTGCGAAGATCGATCACTTCCGCCTCGATCCCCTCCTCGGCGAGCCGGGCGGCGGCGTCGAGGGCGACCCCGACTCCGATCGAATAGCTGACCAGGGTGACGTCGGTCCCTTCCCGGGCGATCCGGGCCTTGCCGATCGGGAGCACGTAATCCTCGAGCTTCGGAACGTCGAAGCTCTGGCCGTAGAGCAATTCGTTCTCGAGGAAGACGACCGGATCCTCGGAGCGGATCGCGGCCTTCAGGAGCCCCTTGGCGTCGGCAGCCGAATAAGGCGAGATGACGATCAGGCCGGGGACGTTGGCGTACCAGGGGCCGTAATTCTGGCTGTGCTGGGCTCCGACCCGCGAGGCGGCGCCGTTGGGGCCGCGGAAGACGATCGGACAGCGCATCTGCCCGCCCGACATGTAATTGGTCTTGGCGGCCGAATTGATGATGTGGTCGATCGCCTGCATGGCGAAGTTGAAGGTCATGAACTCGACGATCGGCTTCAACCCGCCCATCGCCGCCCCGGCGCCGACCCCGGCGAAGCCATATTCCGTGATCGGCGTGTCGATCACGCGCTTGGGGCCGAACTCGTCGAGCAGGCCCTGGGTGACCTTGTAGGCGCCCTGATATTCGGCGACCTCCTCGCCCATCACGAACACCCGGCCGTCGGAGCGCATCTCCTCCGCCATGGCGTCGCGGAGCGCCTCGCGGACGGTCTGGCGGAAAGTTTCGGTGCCTTCCGGCACCTCCGGCGGCTCCGGGCGGTCGGCCGCGGCGACCAGGGACTGAGCGCCCGACTCCGCCGCCGGCTGGGTCTCGCCGGTTTCCACAGGCGAGGCCTCGGTCTTCTGGTCGCTCGGCATTTCGACCGCCGGCCCGGCCTCCGCCGGTGCGGGGGCGGGAGTGCCTGCCGACGCTTCCTCGCCGTCGGCTGTGAGGATTGCGATGACGGTTCCCACCTTCACCTCGTCAGTCCCCTCGGCGACGAGGATGGAGGCGATCGTGCCCTCGTCGACCGCTTCGAACTCCATTGTCGCCTTGTCGGTCTCGATCTCGGCGAGGATGTCGCCGGACTTCACTTCGTCGCCCTCTTTCACGAGCCACTTGGCAAGGGTGCCCTCCTCCATTGTGGGGGAAAGAGCGGGCATTTTCAGTTCCACAGGCATCAGCAAGTCACCGGGCTAGCCGTCATTGCGAGGAGCGCAGCGACGCGGCAATCCAGTTCGGACTCTTCGACTCGCGCAGCACTGGATTGCTTCGCTGCGCTCGCAATGACGGGGTGGGGAAGCATCAGTAGGTCTCGACCAGGATATCGGTGTAGAGCTCGGCCGGATCGGGCTCGGGCGACTGCTCGGCGAAATCGGCGGATTCGGTGACGATCCGCTTGATGTCGTTGTCGATCCTCTTGAGCTCGTCCTCGCCGACCCCGGCGGCGGCGAGCTCGCGCTTGACCGCCTCGATCGGGTCGGATTTCTCGCGCACCGCCTGAACTTCCTCGCGGGAACGGTATTTGGCCGGATCGGACATCGAGTGTCCCCGGTAGCGATAGGTCTTGAGCTCGAGAAGGATCGGCCCCTTGCCCGCCCGCACCCATTCGAGCGCCGTCGTCGCCGCGCCGCGCACGGCGAGCACGTCCATGCCGTCGATCTGAAGCCCCGGGATCCGGAAGCTCTCGCCGCGGCGGTAGAGCTGGTCCTCGGCCGAGGAGCGGTTGACGCTCGTGCCCATGGCGTACTGGTTGTTCTCGATCACGTAGATGATCGGCAGCTTCCACAGCTCGGCCATGTTGAAGCTTTCGTAGACCTGGCCCTGGTTCGCCGCTCCGTCGCCGAAATAAGCGAGGCAGACTCCGCCGTCCTCCGCATATTTGTGCTTGAAGGCGAGGCCGGTGCCGAGCGCGACCTGGGCTCCGACGATGCCGTGGCCGCCGTAGAATTTATGCTCGACGCTGAACATGTGCATCGAGCCGCCCTTGCCCTTTGAGATTCCGGCGGCCCGGCCGGTGAGCTCGGCCATGATCACGCGCGGATCGATCCCGTAGGCGAGCATGTGGCCGTGGTCGCGATAGCCGGTGATAACGGAGTCCGTCTTCGAGTCCATCGCCGACTGGAGCCCGACCGCGACCGCTTCCTGGCCGATATAGAGGTGGCAGAAGCCGCCGATCAGGCCGAGGCCGTAGAGCTGCCCCGCGCGCTCCTCGAAGCGGCGGATGAGCAGCATCTGGCGGTAATATTCGATCAGCTCGTCGCGCCCCGCCTCGTGGCGCCTGGGCTCGGGCGGTCGCTCTCGGTTGGCCGTTGGGGGCGGGGCGGAGGCGTCCGCCTTGCCG
>DATHBY010000577.1:0-3357 GCA_035295885.1 Allosphingosinicella sp. | reverse complement strand
GGGAGGGCCGGGGGGCGGGCGCAGCGATCCCGCCGGCGCGCTCCGCCAGCCGGGCGACGCGCTCGCGCCACGGGCGGTCGAGCACTCCGGCGGTGGCGGCCAGCCGCTGCTCCGTCCAGAAGCCGGGCCAGTCGCGGCGCTCGCGATTGTCGAGCGCGACCGTTCCGATCTGATAATCGACCGGCCAGCCATATTGCTCGCCGGAATGATCGTGAAGGCGCCGAAGCGCCGCTCCCACATCGGCCCAGGCCGCCGGGCTGAAGACCCGGTCGTTCGCGACATGGCCGAGCAGCAGGACGCCCTCATGCTCGCCCTCGACGACGGGCGCCGGAACGCCCGCGGCTGCGATCGCCCGAAGCATCGCGGCCTCGGCGCCGGACGTGAGGTCGCGCTTCGCCACCGAGCAGCGTCCGTCCGGGCGCCGCACCATCAGGGCTTCGGAGAGATCGCCGCCGGCGAGCCGTTCGAGCCGGTCCTCGGCGAGACCGGTGAGCGCCGCGACCCGCCGCGCGAACGCCGTCATCCGGCCCCGGCGATGCTTCGCGCCAGCCCCTCGGCTCCGGCGCTCACGTCCTTCCAGGCCGAGTCGAAATGGCTGTCGTCGCCATGATAGGGGTCGGCCACCGCCTCGCCCCGCCGACCCTCGACATGGTCGAGCAGCAGCGAGAGCCGCGCCTTTCCGTCCGCCGGCCGAAGCCGCTCGAGGTCGCGCAGATTGCTGGAGTCGAGGGCGACGATATGGTCGAAGCGGCGGAAGTCGTCGGGTGTCACCAGCCGCGCCTTCAGGTGCGAGATGTCGATGCCGTTGCGGGCCGCCACCGCCGCCGCCCGCGGGTCTGGCGGGTAGCCGATATGCCAGTCGCCGGTGCCGGCGGAATCGACCTCCACGTCGAGCCCGAGCCGCTCCGCCTCGCGCCGGAAGGCCGCCTCCGCCAGCGGCGAGCGACAGATGTTGCCGAGGCAGACGAACAGGACCGAGCTCTTCATGGGCGATGCCCAGCCTTCCCCAGTTGCCAAAGCGGCCCGCTCTGCTAGCCACATGCAGACAGAAGTACAATGAGAGGGTCCATGGCGTCCGATCCCGCTGCAGCCGCCCCCGCCGCTCCCGTCCGTATCGGCGCCTACGCCTGGTACGCTCTGTTCGTCCTCGTCATCGTCTACATGATCAACTTCATCGACCGGCAGATCCTGTCGATCCTGGCGCAGGACATCAAGCACGACCTCGGGCTCGAGGACGCCCAGATCGGGTTCCTCTACGGCACCGCCTTCGCCGTCTTCTACGCGCTCTTCGGGATACCCCTCGGCCGGCTTGCCGACAGCTGGTACCGCGGCCGGCTGATGGCGCTCGGACTGGCCCTGTGGTCGTCCATGACGGCGCTGTCGGGTTTCGCCAACAGCTTCGCGATGCTCGCCATCGCCCGGATCGGAGTCGGCATCGGCGAAGCGAGCGCCTCGCCCGCCGCATATTCGATGATCTCCGACTGGTTCCCCAAGGAGAAGAGGGCGACCGCCCTGTCGATCTATTCGAGCGGCCTCTATATCGGCGGAGCGCTCAGCCTTCCCATCGGCGGCTTCGTTCTGAGCCGCTGGAACATGGCCTATCCCGATCCCGCTTTGGCGCCGCTCGGGCTCGTCGGGTGGCAGGCCGCCTTCCTTGCGGTGGGCATTCCGGGCCTGCTCGTCGCTCTGTGGGTCTTGTCGCTGAAGGAGCCGCAGCGGGGCGCGTCGGACGGGCTTCCGCAGCCGATCGTCCGCCCCAACGCCTGGCGCGATTTCGGCCGCGAGCTGGCGGCGATCCTTCCTCCGCTCACCCTTCTCACCGTCTCGCGCATCCCGGGGGCGCTCAAGGTCAATCTGGTCGTTCTGGGGATCGTCGCGATCTGCGCCTACGGGTTGATCCGGCTGACCGGGGATCTGCCGCAATGGTCCGCCTACGGACTCGGCGTCTACGCGGTCTTCTCCTGGGTGCAGTCGCTCAAGCAGCGCGACCCCCCGACCCACCGGCTGATCTGGGGAACGCCCGCAACGATCATCCTCGCTCTGGCGTTCGGGAGCATCTCCTTCGTCACCTACGCCGTCAGCTTCTGGGGTCCCCCCTACGTTCTGCGCACCTTCTATCCGGAACCGCTCGGCCCCGGCGCCTTCATCGGGGGCATGACCGCGGCCGAGGAGGTCGCTTTCATCATGGGTTGGGGAGCGGCGATCTCGGCGGCTGCCGGAGTCATTGCGGGCGGAGTGATCTCGGACCTGTGGCGGCGGCGTGACCCGCGCGGGCGAATCTTCGTCAACATGGCCTCGGTGGTCTCGGCCGCGCCGCTCACCTGGTTCCTGTTCACCACCGACTCGCTGACCACCTTCTACTGGGTGTTCCCGATCGCCCATATGTGCGGTGCGGCCTGGGTGGGAGCGGCGGTGGCGACTCTCCAGGATCTGGTCCTTCCGCGCATGCGCGGCACCGCCGGTGCGACCTATATTCTCGGCACGACCATGATCGGCCTGGCGCTCGGCCCCTATTTCGCGGGCAAGATCGCCGACGTCGCCGATAGCCTTCGCGTCGGCATCTTCGCGCTCTACCTGATGGCGCCCCTGACTTTGTTCGGCCTGTGGCTGGGCAGCCGCCGCATCGCCGAGCTCGAGGCGAGCAAGGTGGACCGCGCGCGCCTCTCTGGGGAGGCGATCTAGACTTTGTCCTGCTGAAGCAGAATCGTCACCCCGGATTTGATCCGGGGTCCACCTTTTTCTCAATCCCGGTGGAGGAAGAAGGTGGATGCCGGATCAAGTCCGGCATGACCAATGCCTCTCTTCCATCACAATAGGACAACCTCTAGATTTGCCTCCCCGTCGCGAGACGGGGAGGCAAGATCACCCCAGCACCCCGCAGGCGATCCTCGCCCCGCTGTTGCCGGCCGGGTCGGTGCGGAAGTCGTCGGGTTTCTCGTGGATTACCACCGACGCGCCGTCCGCGTCGATCAGCAGGTTCGGAAGCATTCCCGAGAGGCCGGCATTGGGGATCGTATATTCGAAGCTGCCGCGGCCGTCGGTGCCGACCAGGAGGTTGGGCAGGTCGCCCTTGTGCATTCCGGCGGGATTGTCCTTGCCGTGCTTCTGGTCCGTCGGGTTCCAGTGCGGTCCCGCCGTGGTAAAGCCGGGCGGATCGCAGCGGCCGACGGTGTGGAGATGCGCGCCATAGGAGCCCGGGCTCATCCCCACCGCCTCCACCCGAACCCTGAGGCTGTCGCCCGACGTCTCGGCCGTGGCTCGAGCCCAGACCCGGCCCTGGGCATCGCGCAGGTCCGCGGCGAGGCGGGGAGGGCCGATGGTCGAAACCGCCGTCGGCGGGCCGGCATCATCGGCCTC
>DATHBY010000576.1:0-1763 GCA_035295885.1 Allosphingosinicella sp. | reverse complement strand
CTCCCCGGCATTTGCCGGGGAGGGGGACCAGCCGAAGGTTGGTGGAGGGGTTCTTCTAGAGTTTGTCCTATTGTGATGGAAGCGAGGCATTCGTCATGCCGGACTTGATCCGGCATCCACCTTCTTCCTCCACCGGGATTGAGAAAAGGTGGACCCCGGATCAAGTCCGGGGTGACGATTCTGCTTCAGCAGGACAAAGTCTAGCGCCGCGGAACCCCTCCACCGCACTTCGTGCGGTCCCCCTCCCCGCGAAATCGCGGGGAGGAATTCTCCTCCGCCGCATCGCATTGAAGCCCCCCCATGACTTTGCTAGGCGGCCCCCTTCCCAACGCAGGACAGGAATCGCCCATGATCCCCCGCTACTCGCGGCCGCAGATGAGCAGCATCTGGGCGCCCGAAGCCCGCTTCCGGATCTGGTTCGAGATCGAGGCGCACGCGCTCGACGCGATGGCGGGGCTGGGGATCGTCCCCCGCGAGGCGGCGGAGGCGGTGTGGGCCAAGGGCGGCTTCGACGTCGAGCGGATCGACACGATCGAGGCGGAGGTGAAGCACGACGTCATCGCCTTCCTGACCAGCGTCGCCGAGCATGTCGGGCCGGAGGCGCGCTTCCTCCACCAGGGGATGACGAGCTCGGACGTGCTCGACACCTGCCTTGCGGTTCAGCTCAAGCGGGCGTCGGACCTTCTGATCGAGGATCTGGACGGCCTGCTCGAAGTGCTGAAGCGTCGGGCATTCGAGTACAAGCTGACGCCGACCATCGGCCGAAGCCACGGCATCCATGCCGAGCCGGTGACGTTCGGCTTGAAGCTCGCTTTCGCCTACGCCGAGTTCGACCGGGCCCGGGTCCGGATGGCCGCGGCGCGCGACGAGATCGCGACATGCGCGATCTCGGGCGCGGTCGGCACCTTCGCCAATGTCGACCCGAGGGTCGAGGCGCATGTCGCGGCGAAGATGGGGCTGAGGATCGAGCCGATCTCGACCCAGGTGATCCCGCGCGACCGCCACGCCATGTTCTTCGCGACCCTGGGCGTGATCGCCTCGTCGGTCGAGCGGCTGGCGACCGAGATCCGCCACCTGCAGCGGACCGAGGTTCTGGAGGCGGAGGAATATTTCTCGCCGGGCCAGAAGGGCTCGTCGGCGATGCCGCACAAGCGCAACCCGGTGCTGACCGAGAACCTGACCGGCCTCGCCCGAATGGTCCGGGGCTATGTGAATCCGGCGCTCGAGAACGTCGCCCTGTGGCACGAGCGCGACATCAGCCACAGCTCGGTCGAGCGCTACATAGGCCCCGATGCGACGGTGACTCTCGACTTCGCCCTCGCCCGCCTCACCGGAGTGATCGACAAACTGCTCGTCTATCCCGAGCGGATGCAGAAGAATCTCGACCGGATGGGCGGCCTCGTCCACTCGCAGCGCGTGCTCCTCGCCTTGACCCAGGCGGGCGCCAGCCGCGAGGAGGCCTATACGCTGGTCCAGCGCAGCGCGATGAAGGTATGGGAGAGCGACGGGGCGCTTTCGCTGCTCGGATTATTGAAGGCCGATCCCGAAGTCTCGGCCCTGCTGCCGCCGGAGCGGCTCGAGGAGAGCTTCGACCTCGGCTATCACCTGAAGCACGTCGACACGATCTTCGAGCGGGTGTTCGGGGACTAGAGTTTGTCCTATTGTGATGGAAGCGAGGCATTCGTCATGCCGGACTTGATCCGGCATCCACCTTCTTGCTCCACCGGGATCGAGAAAAAGGTGGACCCCGGATCAAGTCCGGG
>DATHBY010000575.1:0-1656 GCA_035295885.1 Allosphingosinicella sp. | reverse complement strand
GAGGGGCTGTCGACGACCGTCCACTTCACCGACCTTCTCGGCCTGGTCAGCGCTCCCGGGCAGCTCGCCGAGGTCGACCTGATCCGCACCGGCATCGACGTGTTCGACGGCCGAATCCGCTACCAGCTCCTGCCGGGGATGCGGGTGAAGGTGGAAGGGGGCCGCTGGCCCTTTGCGGGCGGCGAGCTGTTCCTCGAGGAGACCGTGCTCGACTTCTCGAAGCCCTCGCCGAGGCGCCTGACCTTCCGAATCGTGGGAGCCGACGCGGCCCGCTTCATCCAGCAACTCGAATTCTCGAACATCAGTGCCACCGGCACGTTCGACGGAATTATCCCGATGGTGTTCGACGAAAGGGGCGGGCGGGTCGAGGGCGGGCGGCTGGTCGCCCGCGCGCCGGGCGGAACCCTTTCCTACATCGGCGAGCTCACCGACAAGCAGCTCGGAGTCTATGGCAAGCTCGCCTTCGACGCCTTGAAGTCGCTTCGCTATTCGAAGCTCGAGGTCGAGCTCAACGGCTCGCTCGCCGGCGAGTTCGTAGCCGCGATCCAGCTCGACGGGGTCGCCCGGGACCCGGTGATGACGACCGCTCCACGGCTCGGTGGAATCAAGGGCCTCGTCGCGGGCCGCGCCCTTCGACAGCTCGCCCGGGTACCGTTCGAATTCAACATCACCGTGCGCGGGCCCTTCCGGGCGCTGATCGCCACCGCGCGATCGCTCCACGACCCCTCGGTCCTCATCCAGACGAGTCTGCCCGAGCTGATCCGCCAGGAGCAGGAAAAGCCCGTTCAGCCCAAGGAAAGCGGCCCTGTGCGATGATCGGAGCCGATATTGACGAGGTTGCGTAGCGGTGCGAGTTGGGCGGCAGATGAGAAGGCTCAAGCTTTTCCTGGCCGCCCCGCTCCTCGGGCTTCTCGCCGGCTGCGTCGAGGTGACTCCGCCCGAGAAGCCGATCGAGATCAACCTCAACATCAATATCAGGCAGGAAGTGGTGTTGAGCCTGAGGGACGACGTTCGCAAGATGATCGAGAAGAATCCGGGAGTGTTTTGAGATGCGCAGCCGCTGGATGATCGCCTTCGCCGCGGGTTTCGGCGCCGCAATTCTGGTCGGCACCGGTGGAGTCGCCTACGCAATGCTGCAGGAGGACGCTCCGGCACGGCTGCGAGCGACCAAGCAGGTCGGAGAGCAGGCGAACGGCTATCTGGGAGCGGTGGGCTCGGCGTCGGCAGCCATTCGGGCCGAGATGGACGGGATCAACATCAAGCGTCGCGCCGAATATACCCGCCTAGCCGCGGAACGGGGCAAGACCATCGAGGAAGTGGCCGCCACCACGGCGTGCGACCTCTTCCGCTCCAAGGTGCTCCCGGGCCAATATTACCGTCTCCCCGACGGAGTTTGGCGCCAGCGCAACGGCAACGAGCCCGTGCCGCTCCCCGCTTATTGCGGATAAAGCCGAAACGAATCTCCGAGCCGATCGGCCTGAGCTTGTCCAGGGCCTCACTATTTCCTTTTTCTGAGACTTAGGGGGGCCTCAGCAGGCTCAGCCCGAGCGGTTGATCCTCTCCATACTCCCCTTCCATCCCCCCATCCGTGTTGACTTGCCTAGCCCCCCTTCCTAAAGGGGCGGCGCCTTGGCGGGGTCGTTCGCCGGCATGTCC
>DATHBY010000574.1:0-5732 GCA_035295885.1 Allosphingosinicella sp. | reverse complement strand
TTCGCACAAAGATCACGAAGGCACGAAGGCCGGAGCGGCGTTGCGTGCGGCGCGCGTTTGCGCGGCCTGGGGCGGTGGCTCGGCGCGGCGGTGAAGGGGAGGAAGGATCGGTTTCGCGCGGAGGCGCGGAGGCGCGGAGGGGTCGTGCTGGCGACGGGCGCGAAGCGATCCTTATTGCGTTCGATTGCAGTCGTTCGGGGGTTGGGATTGCCTGCGGCCCAAGAGCTTCCCCGAACTCTCCGCGCCTCCGCGCCTCCGCGCGAACCCATTTCAATCGGCCGCCGAGGCAAGGCGGTGCGCGTCCTGGCGGAGGCGCTCGAGGCAGTCTTCGGTGCCGGTGAGCTCCCAGGCCATTTGCGGGACGATGACGTCCAATTTCGCGGCGAGAGCCGGGAGATCGGGGGCGGGTAGGGCGAGGAGGGCGGCGAGGGCGTCCGAGTGGGAGTCGAGGAGGGCGTCGTAGGCGTCCTCGTCGGGCTCGGATTTGGAGGCGTCTAGGACGGCTTGGGCATCGTTGAAGCGGGCGAGGGCTTGGTCCCAAATAGTGACCGCGCAGGCATGGCCCTCACCGTCATTCCGGCGAAGGCCGGAATCCATGAACATCGCCGCATCAGGTTCGCCACCCACCGTGTTCATGGATCCCGGATCAAGTCCGGGATGACGGGGAAAGAGCGGAGTAGCGCACACACCGCCTAGCACCGCGCGGCGCGACAGCTTATGCTGCCCGTCAACCATCCTTCGCCTCCTTTTATCGGGAGTTCCTTCAACTCATGCTTCGCAATGCTCAGGATGAACTGCTGGTCAGGGCCGAAGCGAGGCGGGCGCCTTGGTTCGGCTTCGTCTTGTATTCCCGTGTTACGGATAATTGAGGGGCGGGTCAATAGCCGAAATACAAAAAAGAGGCCGCGGCCGCCCGGCCACGGGCAGCGATCCCGTTCGAACCGTCCGCTGGCCCGACGAGCTGGAGGCGGCCATCACCGCCTGGATCGATCGCCAGCCCGACCCTAAACCCTCCCGCTCCGAAGCGATCAGGCGGCTGATCGAGAGGGGGCTGAGCAACTGAATCAGTTCGGTAAGGGTGAGATCAGAGCGGTTAGCGAGCTGTGACAGTTGAAAAGGCGATTGGCATTCCCATTCTACGGGAGCACACCGTGGCAACTATCCTGCGTTTATGGCGTTCATTCGTACGGCTAGAGGGTGGCGTGTTCGCCCTTGCAAAGTAGGATTTTAACTCCTAAGTAAGCCTTGTCACGTAAGTGACGCAGCCGCTTCTGCACCCACCGGGAAGCCCCCGGGAAGTGCCTTGCGAAAGGAGTTTGCCAAGGTTGCGAGAGGCAAATTTCTCGTCTGATGTACCGAAATCACATGACTGGTTCTGCAGAACCCTCATGCGTTGGGGCGTCTGGGCGTAAGGGGAGATACGAGGGCAGAGTCCCTCTAGGCTATGCAACGATGAGCTTCTAAGGCGACAGCGTAGCTGTCGCCTTAGCCATTTTTGCCGCCTCGGATATAATCGTTAGGATAAATGTTCAGATGCGGATTCCCCTCCAACCGCGCGATGGCTGAATGGCAATTCGGCAAATTATCGACCAATCGCCCTTTTTCGCCTCGCGTACAATCGTAATGAAAACCGATTAAGCTTGCTCCCCCAAGGCGCAGGTGCCCATTTATTAAACAGGTTGGCTGATGATCCCCTCCAGCCAGACGCGGTGCACCGTGCAATGCACGCCCCGGCATTTTATAACGGATGGCGCGGTCGTCGAAGAATGATGCGCCGCCCGGTTTCCGGAAAGGATGTAGATTTTCAATCCTATGGCAGGCGCCAGCGATCATTGCGCGGGGATCAGGCGCTAAGCCCAAAGAAACAAAAAGATAGTCCAACTCCTGCGAAAGAACAGGTGATCGAAAATTACGCTGAGGTAAAAGTAGCGGCGTTCGATTTCGGCGGGATGTTAATTCAGAATTCACTGCTCGTACAGCTTCCCTAACCGGCTTAAGCGAATTAGAGATTACTCTGGCAATTGTATTCATCGTCTGTCGGCCTCGATCGCCGACGACGATGGTCGGAACAGGTAGGTCGATCCGGCGGAAGATGGCAAATGGCCGGAACTCAATCATAAAGTCATCGATGTCTGTTCCAGGAGATGCAAGGGCAAGTGCCGCACATCCGTTGGCGACGATCGACGGATCCTCCGTAACGCGAAGTGACAAATCGGATATCAGTTCAATCGCGTCGTGGTGCGATGGTGAAAACCTTCCGTCGCGCCGGGGAGCTACTGGTCGCGAAATAACGACGTGTCCATCCCCGAAGATTTTAAGGATTAGCTGCTGATACCTATTGAATAGCAGGTTTGGGACGCCGCCCACGAGAAAGATCATCCGCCGTCAGATCCCAAGGAGCCTTGCAACTACATCAGCAGGAAGGCTGATCTTCGTTCGTTCGTAAGGCTTGAGCGCCTTTAAAAAAGCTTCGAGAGCGTTTGACGAATGTGAGGTCTCCGACGTAGAGGGTCTAACAAAATAAATAAATTCGCGTAAATCTAGCTTGTGCTTCGCAGCCCACTCCTGAATCTTTGCATAGGTAACTTCGTTGGTGATAAAGAGAGCTGCCTGATCACGAACGTACTCTCGCTCGATCTCAACACCGACGTCGAGCTGTTCCGTCTCACTCCGATCCTCATAATGGAATCCACCATTCTTGAAAAGCCATCTTCTAAGTCCTGAACCCAGCGGTCTCTGAAAGGCCTGCCAAAACTCGGGTATAAAACGTGGAATGTCGTTGCTCGGCTTTGGGTTTTCTGGGGAAGGAAAATACTGAGAATAAGGCTCAGATACACTAGTGTCCGGCGGAAGGATTGCCCACAAGCTAGCATTGAGTTCATTCTGAACTAACTGGTATCCTCCTTCTGCTTCATGCTGAAGGAACTCTAGTAGCTTTCGTCGTCCGGCGACCTCAACCGGATCAAGTCCCACCCGCTTGAGGACGGCAGGAACTTGGCTCAGAAGCAGGCCTCGTCCAGTCTGCTCCAGTGCTTGTGCCGCGGCCTCCCTAAGCGCTTTCCGCCAGTCAATATCAGGCACGTTAGTCTCCACCCTCGCCTTGCAAAGAATCCATATCACTGAACAGCTCTCCTGTCCTCAGTGATGACCGCATTGAGTAAAGTTCACTCAGTCGCCTACGAACCGGACGCTGCGATGTGGGAGAAATCATTCCGCAGCCTCTCGCTCGCGCATTGAGCTGGACGTGCGCGCTTTCTTCTTCCGGGGCGCTGCGGGCTCGGCGCGAGGTCCCGTCAATAGCTGTTTGAGATAGCCGCCCGTGTAGGAGCCCGGTTCGGCCGCCACCTGCTCCGGCGTGCCCTCGGCGACAATCTCCCCGCCCTTGTCGCCCCCTTCGGGCCCAAGATCCAGCACCCAGTCCGCCGTCTTGATCACCTTCCGCTGACGCGTATGCTCGATCCGACCGTCCCCCGGACGGTCGTCCCTGCGGGCACCACCGCGCTTCATTCAGCGGCCTCTCGCTCGCGCATCGAGGCGGCGGAGCCCCGCTTTTTCCGTCCGATGGCGCTCTTGGTTTCGGTGCGCGCTGATTTTGCCAAGAGTTCCTTCAGATAGCCGCCGGTGTAGGAGCGGGGTTCCGCCGCGACCTGCTCGGGCGTTCCTTCGGCGACGATCTCGCCACCTTTGTCGCCGCCCTCAGGGCCGAGGTCGAGGACCCAGTCGGCGGTCTTTATGACTTCCAGATTGTGCTCGATGACGACGACGCTGTTGCCCTGGTCGACCAGCGCATGCAGCACCTCGAGCAGCTTCCGCACATCCTCGAAGTGAAGCCCCGTGGTCGGCTCGTCGAGGATGTACAAAGTCTGCCCGGTCGCCCTTCTCGACAGCTCCTTGGCCAGCTTCACGCGCTGGGCCTCGCCGCCGCTGAGGGTCGTCGCCTGCTGGCCGACCTTGATGTAGCCGAGGCCCACTTCCTCCAGCATCGCCATCTTGTCGCGGATGGGGGGGACGGCCTTGAAGAAGGCGTGGGCGTCCTCGACGGTCATGTCGAGGACGTCGGCGATGCTCTTGCCCTTGAATTTTACCTCTAAGGTCTCGCGATTGTAGCGGTGGCCGTGGCAGACGTCGCAGGTGACGTAGACGTCGGGGAGGAAGTGCATCTCGATCTTGATGAGGCCGTCGCCCTTGCAGGCCTCGCAGCGGCCGCCCTTGACGTTGAAGCTGAAGCGGCCGGGCTTGTAGCCGCGCGCCTGGCTCTCGGGGAGGCCGGCGAACCAGTCGCGGATGCAGGTGAAGGCGCCGGTGTAGGTGGCGGGGTTGGAGCGGGGGGTGCGGCCGATCGGCGACTGGTCGATGTCGATCACCTTGTCGAGATATTCGAGGCCGCTGATCTTCTCGCACGGGCCGCAGATCACCCGGGCGCCGTTCAGGGCGCGTGCGGCTCCGGCGTAGAGGGTGTCGATGGTGAAGCTCGACTTGCCGGAGCCCGAGACCCCGGTGATGCAGGTGAAGGTGCCAAGCGGGATCGAGGCGGTGACGTCCTTCAAATTGTTGGCCCGGGCGGCGTGGACGGTGAGCTTGCGGCCGTTGCCCTTGCGGCGTTTGGCCGGGACGGGGACCGAGCGGCGGCCGGTGAGATAGTCGGCGGTGAGGCTCTTCTCGTTCACCAGAACCTCGTCGAGCGTGCCTCGGGCGACGACCTCGCCGCCATGGGCTCCGGCGCCGGGGCCCATGTCGATGACGTAATCGGCGTGGCGGATGGCGTCCTCGTCATGCTCGACGACGATGACGGTGTTGCCGAGGTCGCGGAGGCGCTTGAGGGTGACGAGCAGGCGGTCGTTGTCGCGCTGGTGGAGGCCGATGCTCGGCTCGTCGAGGACGTAGAGGACTCCGGAGAGGCCGCTGCCGATCTGGGAGGCGAGGCGGATCCGCTGGCTCTCGCCGCCGGACAGCGTGCCCGACGTGCGGTCGAGGTTGAGATAGTCGAGTCCGACATTGTTGAGGAAGCCGAGCCGCTCGTTGATCTCCTTGAGGATGGCCCGCGCGATCTCGTTCTGCTGCGGGTTGAGCTTCTCGGACAGGGTCGAGAACCAGGCGAGGGCGTGGCGGACGGAGCGGCGGGTGGACATGGAGATGTCCTCGCCGGCGATCTTGACCGCCAGCGGCTCGGGGCGGAGGCGGGCGCCGAGGCAGGTCTCGCAGGGGGCGGCGCTCTGGTATTTGGCTAGCTCCTCGCGCATCCAGGCGCTCTCCGTCTGGAGCATCCGCCGGTTGAGGTTGCCGATCACGCCCTCGAACGGCTTGCGGACGTCGTAGCTCCGGCGGCCGTCGACGAAGCGGAGGGTGACGGGTTTCCCTTCGGTTCCGAACAGAATCATCCGGCGGACGTCGTCCGGCAGGTCGTTCCACGCGGTCTCGAGGCTGAAATCGAACTCGCGGGCGAGGCTGCCGAGCACCTGCATGTAATAGGGGCTCGGCGGGTTGGACTTGGCCCAGGGGACGATGGCGCCGCGCTTGATCGAGAGATTCTCGTTGGGGACGACGAGCTCCGGGTCGAAGAGGAGCTTCTCGCCGAGGCCGTCGCAGGCGGGGCAGGCGCCCTGCGGAGCGTTGAAGCTGAACAGGCGCGGCTCGATCTCTGCGATGGTGAAGCCGGAGACCGGGCAGGCGAACTTCTCGGAGAAGACGATCCGGCCCGGGGGGGCGTTGTCCTGGAGAACTTTCCCCTCTCC
>DATHBY010000573.1:0-8022 GCA_035295885.1 Allosphingosinicella sp. | reverse complement strand
ACGCCTATCGTCTCGCTTTCCAGGACATGGACTTCCTCCTTCGCGAGGATCTGCGGCCGGTCCGCTTCCAGCTCGAATTGCTCAAGCCCGAGCTTCTTCTGGACGAGGCCAGGATCGGCTCCACCTTCGTCTTCTACGGCTCCGCCCGGATTCCCGAGCCGGACAAGGCGGACGCCCTGATCGCCGCCGCCTCCACCGACGAACAGCGCCACATCGCGGAGAGGCTCAGAGCCAAGGGCAAATATTACGAGGAGGCGCGGCAACTCGCCCGACTCGCCAGCCGCTGCGACCCGGACGACAAAGGCTGGCGGCACTTCGTCGTCTGCTCGGGCGGCGGGCCCTCGATCATGGAGGCGGCGAACCGCGGCGCTCATGACGAAGGCGCCGAATCGGTCGGGCTAAACATCGTCCTGATGCACGAGCAGATGCCCAACCCCTATGTCACCCCGTCGCTCAGCTTCCAGTTCCATTATTTCGCGCTGAGGAAGATGCACTTCCTGCTCAGAGCCCGGGCGGTGGCGGTGTTTCCGGGCGGCTTCGGGACGTTCGATGAGGCCTTCGAGCTTCTCACCCTCGTCCAGACCGGCAAGGTCAAGCCGCTGCCGATCCTCTTCTTCGGCCGCGAATTCTGGGAGCGGGTGGTCGATTTCAACGCCTTGGTCGAGGAAGGGGTGGTCGCTCCGGACGATCTCAAGCTGTTCACCTTCGTCGATACGGCGGAGGAGGCGTGGAAACATGTCTGCGATTATTACGCCGTTGACGGGCAGCGGGTGACCTGCGACTGATAGTCCGCCGGGAAGTGTCAGCGAGCCCGCCCCGCCTCATATTCGGCGATGAAGTGTTCGACCGGGATCGAGCGAATCGTCTCGGCAAGCACCTGCTCAGCGACGTCCTCGGGACGCCTGAAGCGCAGGCAGCTCCTGCCCATGTCGAGCTTCCTGCCCGCGGCGGCCCAGGCGGCGCGCAGCCGCTCGGTCCTCTCCATGGAGGCGTAGACGCAGTTCAGATAGAGCGCGGTATGGTTCTTCTGAGCCGCGAGCCCGGCGTAGACGAGCGGCTGGCCGTTATAGGTGCCGGGGTAGCGCTCGACGGGCACTTCCCAGCTGATCATCCCCCAGTTCATCCGCTCGACATAGCCGTCCGGAAGGTTGGCGTTGACGAGGCCGCGCAGTCGCGAGACGAAGGCCGCCCGCTCCGGCGGCAGTTCGGACAGATAGGCTTCGGGAGTGGGCGCCTTGCTGCTGGCCATCCCGCCGCGCCTATTGCTTCGGCTGGGCCTTGGTCTGCTCGTCGCGGCCCGCCACCGCGGGCGCGCCCTCGCCGCCGATGCGGTTCGGCCCGGCCTGCTGCTCGGTCGGTACCGGCTCCTTCTCGCCCTTGTCGCCGGCGGCCGGCTCCCCGGCCTTCTCGGCGGCGGCCACGGCCGGATTACCGGCGGCCGCCTGGGGCGTCGGCAGCGGCAGCGGGCTGCCGCCCTGGGCGTTGAGATAGGCGAGAAGATTGGCGCGGTCTTCGGGCTTGGAGATTCCGGCGAAGGTCATCTTGGTCCCCGGCGCAAAGTCGCGCGGCGACTTGATCCACTGGCTCATCGCCTCCCAGTCCCAGGTCCCGCCCTTGCCGGCCAGCGCCGGCGAATAAGCGAAGCCGGGCGAATGCTTGCCGATCCCGCTTCCCATGATGCCCCACAGGTTCGGCCCGGTACCGTTGGCGCCGCCCTGGTTGATGGTGTGGCAGGCGCTGCACTTGGCGAACTGCGCCTGGCCCTTGGCCGGGTCGGCGGCGGCGAGGAAGTTCGCGATCGGCTGCTCTTCGGTTTTGACTTCTCCCGGGATGACCACGCCCTCGATGGGATAGCCCATTTTCTCCGGCCGCTCCTGATGGAACATCTCGCCCGAAACGATCGATGCGCCGAGCGCGACGATGCCCGCGCCGAGCACCCAGCCCGCAATCGTGTTGAAGCGGTTGTCCATGCCTTCGAAGACCTCCAGGGCGGCGCGCGGCGCGCGAGAGTGACGGAATTTGCGAGCCCCTTTAGGCGGGGCGGGGAGGCGGGGCAAGACGGCGCCTTAGCTATCCGCCCAATGCCTCAGCAGACTATGCGCGATGGCGAAATGGGGCGGGGCGAGGAAGGGCGCGCCCGGCTCGCCGGCCAGAGCGGCCCGGACGCCGTCCCGGTCCACCCAGATCGCGTCGTCCAGCTCCCTGGTGTCGAGGACGATCTCGTCGCCGGCGGCCCGGGCCGTGCAGGCGATCATCAGCTGGCCGGGGAAGGGCCAGGGCTGGCTGGCGACGTAGCGGACGTCGCTGACCTCGAGGCCCGCCTCCTCGCCGAGCTCGCGCGCCACCGCCTCCTCGATCGATTCTCCAGGTTCGACGAAGCCGGCGAGGGCGGAATAGCGGCCCTCGGGATATTGCGGCTGGCGGCCGAGCAGGACCCGCCCGTCATGCTCCGCAAGCATGATCACGACCGGGTCGACTCGGGGGAAATGCTCAAGTCCGCAGCCGCCGCATCGGCGGCCCCAGCCGCCGCGGAACGCAATCGTCGGCGCTCCGCAGGCGCCGCAGAAAAGGTGGCGGTTGTGCCATTCGATCAGGCTGCGCGCGATGCCCCAGACGGCGGTGTCGTCCGCCGCCATCCGGTTGAGCAAAGCGAAGACCGACCATGCCCGCTGCCCCGGTTCGGCGCGGATCAGCGGCGCGAACAGCGGCGCGCCCTGGCGAAAGCCGAGGAAGATGTGCTCCTCGACCTGGACCATGGCCTCCCAGCCGAGGCGGCCTTCATGGTCCAGCTCGGGGTCCAGCCCGGCGAGGCGCAGGAGCCGGGCCTGCAGGCTCCCCGCCAGCTCGGCCAGCCGCGCCTCGTCGAGCCGCAGATGGTCGGGGCGATCGAGCCCGGCGCCGGTGAAGCCCGGTTTCATGATCCCCTCTCGTTGCAGGGGAGAGGGAGGGGCCCGCCGCGAAGCAGTGGGAGGGTGAGGGCAGGTCCAGCCCCCGACATCCGCTCACCCTGGCGCTCCGCGCCTTTCCCTCTCCCCTGCAGGGAGAGGGTAGCAAGCTTGGCGAACAGGGTGGGCAGGCCCGCCTCGCTTAGGCGCTCGATAGGCCACCAGGTCCCGCTCGGCCGGGCTCGAGCGTCGGCGCAGAGCAGGCGCATGCTGAGCTCGAAGTGGGTGAAGACATGGTCGACGCTGCCCGCCTCGCGCCATTCGGCATCCGCGGGAGCGCCCTCGCTGTCGGTCGGCAGCGCCAGCATTCCGCCGAGCAGCCCCTTGGCGGGCCGGCGGACGAGGAGCACATGGCCGTCATGCTCGAGCCAATAGGCGATCCCCTCCCGCTTCGGCCTGGGCGCCCTGGCCGCCTTGCGGGGATAGGCTTGCGGAATGCCGCCCGCCCGAGCCGCACAGAGCGAGGCGAGAGGGCAGCAGCCGCAACCGGGCGAGCGCGGGGTGCAGATGGTGGCGCCGAGATCCATCATCGCCTGAGCGAAATCGCCGGCCTCCCGCTCGGGAGTGATCGAGCCGGCGAGGCGGTAAATCTCCTCCCGCGCCGCCGGCAGGCCGGCTTCCACCGCGAACAGCCGGGCCACCACCCGCTCGACATTGGAGTCGACCACCACCGCCCGCCGCCCGAAGGCGATGGCGGCGACGGCCGCGGCGGTATAGCGGCCGAGACCCGGGAGCTTTCGAAGCCCCTCCTCGGTGTCGGGGAATCGGCCGCCGAGCTCTCCGGCGACCTTGCGGGCGCAGGCGATCAGGTTGCGGGCTCGGGCATAATAGCCGAGCCCCGCCCAGGCGGCCATCACCTCTCCCTCAGCCGCCGCGGCCAGCGCCTCCACCGTCGGCCAGCGGCGGGTGAAGAGCTCGAAATAGGGCGCGGCATGAGCGACCGTGGTCTGCTGGAGCATCACCTCGGAAAGCCATATGCGATACGGCTCCGGCCGCTCGCTTCCCTCGGCGCGCCATGGCAACCGCCGTTTATCCACAGCAAACCACCGCAACAGGGCATCGGAAGCATCGACGTGCATGCTGTGCCTATGCCATGATCCAGGGTATGGCGAAATCGGGTGGCACGTCGAAAATGCAGGCGGAGGCGCCGCGGGCGAACCGCGCGCGCGCCGTCTGCGACATTGTCCCCGATGTCGGCCGCGCCGCCTTCCGCCGCTTCGGCTTCGTCCAGTCTTCGATCGTCAGCCGCTGGCGCGAGATCGTCGGCGAGCGCTACGCCGCCGTCTCCTCGCCGGAATCGATCCGATTCCCGCCGGGAAAGCGCTCCGAAGGCGTGCTCAACCTGGTCGTCGAGGGCGTTCACGCCCCGATGATGCAGCATGTGGCGCCGGTGATCATTGAGCGGGTCAACCGCTTCTTCGGCTATCAGGCGGTGGCTCGGGTCAGCTTCAGGCAAGGGCTGGTTCAGATTGCCCGGGCCAGGACACGCGCCGCGCCGGCGTCGCTGCGCTCGATCCCGGTCGAGCTTGGCGATTCGCTGCGCCAGGTGGCCGATCCGGAGCTTCGCGCCTGCCTGGAATCGCTTGCGCGCGGGGTCGCGGCGAACGAGGCGGCGCCCGGGCTGGCGGTCGCCATCCCGGTGCTCGGTAGAATTGGTGGAGAAACGAAGAAATGAAGTCGATGCTCACGGCCGGTGCGGCCGCTCTGGCGCTTATCCTTACCGGCTGCGGCGACGGCGGCGGCGGCGGCAATCAGACGGCCGCGGCCGACAGCGGCGCGCTCAAGCAGATCCCCGCTCCGAACGGCGACTGGACCCAGATGGTCGTGAAGACTCCGGAAGGCGGCTTCCGAATGGGCAATCCGGATGCGCCGGTGAAGCTCGTCGAATATGGCTCGCTCGGCTGTCACGTCTGCGCCGAGTTCGAGGAGCAGGGCGCGCCGGCATTGCGCGACACCTATGTGAAGAGCGGCCAGGTGAGCTGGGAATTCCGGACCTATATTCTGTTCCCGACCGATCCGGGCGTCTCGATGCTGCTCCAATGCCAGACCGAGGGCGCCTTCTTCCCGTCGATCGAGCAGCTCTACGCTGACCAGTCGGCCTGGATGCGCCGGATCCAGTCGCTGCCGCCGGAGCAGCTGCAGGCCCTGCAGACCATGCCTCCGCTGCAGGCGGCGGGGGTCGTCGTCCGTGCCGGCGAGCTGGACGAGTTCTTCCGCCAGCGCGGCATGCCCGGTTCCCGGATCCAGTCCTGCCTTGCCGATCCGGCGGTTCTGGAAAAGGTCGTCGCGATCAAGGAGCTGGGCAACCGGGAGGGCGTGAACGGCACCCCGTCCTTCTTCATCAACGGCAAGTTCGCCGAACAGGCGCCCAACTGGGCCACGCTCGAGCCCAAGTTGCGGGCGGCGATCCCGTGATGAGGCCCGCGCTCTATCTGGCCCTGGCCGCCCTGGCCGGGGCGGCGGCGGCTCCGGCAGGAGCGGCGCCGGCCCGCAAGGCGGCTCCGGCCCGGGCGGACTGGTCGCGTACCGTGGTCGCGACGCCCGAAGGCGGCTTCCGGATGGGCAATCCCGCCGCCAGGGTGAAGCTGGTCGAATATGGCTCGCTCACCTGCAGCCACTGCGCGTCCTTTGCACTCTCGGGGATGGCGCCGCTGGTCGGCACCTATGTGCGCAGCGGCAAGGTCAGCTACGAATATCGCAATTACATCCTCAACGGCCTCGACGTGGCCGCGACCCTGGTGGCCCGCTGCGGCGGTCCCGGCCGCTTCTTCCAGGTCGCGGACAAGCTCTACTCGACCCAGGCCCAGTGGATGGGGCGCGCGACGGCGCTTAGCCAGGCGCAGAAGGAGCAGCTCAACGGCTTGCCGGAAGTTCGGCAGCTCGCGCCTATCGCCGACGCTGTCGGTCTCACGGTGCTGGCCGCTCAGCACGGCATCTCGCCTGCCAGGGCCAGGCGCTGCCTCTCCGACCAGGCGGCGGTGAACCGCCTCCTGGCCATGGCGCAGGCGGCGGAGGCGCACGGAGTCTCCCGAACCCCGACCTTCTTCTTCAACGGAGCCAATATCGGCACCCAGAGCTGGGCGACTCTGGAGCCGATCCTGCGCGAGGCGGCGGGCTAGGATGGGGAAAGGGGGGCGGCCATGCAGATAAAGCGGCTGAAGCTCTCCGGCTTCAAGAGCTTCGTCGAGCCGGCCGAGCTTCGGATCGAGCCCGGCCTCACCGGGGTCGTCGGCCCCAATGGCTGCGGCAAATCCAACGTGCTCGAGGCGATTCGCTGGGTGATGGGCGAATCCTCTCCAAAGTCGATGCGTGGCGCCGGAATGGACGACGTCATCTTCGCCGGGACCGCCGCCCGGCCGGCGCGGGACTTCGCCGAAGTCTCGCTGCTCGTCGAGCGCGAGGCGCAGGACATGCCGGGCGACGTCACCCTGGCCCCGGTCGGCGACGTCGAGGTCGCCCGCCGGATCGAGCGCGGCGCCGGCTCCGCCTACCGGGTCAACGGGCGGGACGTTCGGGCCAAGGACGTGGCCCTGCTTTTCGCCGATGCCGCCACCGGCGCTCATTCGCCGGCGCTGGTCAGCCAGGGCAAGATAAGCGCGGTCATCGCCGCCAAGCCGACCGAGCGGCGGCTGATGCTCGAGGAAGCCGCCGGCATTTCCGGGCTCCACGTCCGCCGCAAGGACGCCGAGCAGAAATTGCGCGCCGCCGAGGCGAACCTCACCCGCCTCGACGAAGTCCTCGCCGACATGGAGATGCGCGCCTCGGCGCTGCGCCGCCAGGCCAAGGCCGCCGAGCGCTACCGCAAGCTCTCCGATCAGATCCGAATCTCCGAAGGCCGGATGATCTTCGCCCGCTGGCGCGAGGCCGCCGCCGCCGCCGATTCGGCGAAGCGGGATGCCGAGGCCGCCATCGCCGCCGTGGAAAAGGCGTCGGAAGGGCAGCGCGCCGCGGCGGCCTGGCAGAGCCAGTCCGCGAAGGCGCTCGCCGACCTCCGGGGCGCCGCCCAGGCCGCGCGGGACCGGTCGACCTCGCTGGGGCACCAGCTCGCGACTCTGCGGGCCGAGCGCGACGGCATTGCCCGACGCCTTCGGGAGCTGTCGGAACGCCGGGCTGCCCTGCTCGGCGACCGCGAGCGCGAAGCGGCGCTGGGCGAGGACGCGAAGGCGGCTCTGGCGCGTCTCGACCAGGAAGGCCGCGACATCGCCGCCCGGCTCGCGGCCGCCGAAGCCGCGCGCGGAACGATCGACGTCCGCACCGTCGCCCTCGAGGATGAAGCGCGCGAGGCCGAGGCCGAGCTCGGCAAGGCCCGGGCGGTCCAGGCGGCGGAGCAGGCGGAAGCCCGGGTCGCCCGGGCCGCTCTCGAAGCGGCGCAGGCGAAGCTCGCCCGAGCCGAAGCCGAGAGCCGCCGTCTCGAGGAGCAGATGGCCGGCCTCGGCGAAGAGGCCCCCCTCGTCGAATCGCTGCGCGCGGCGCGCCGGCGGCGGGAGCAGGCGGAGGCGAGGCTCGAAGCCGCCGCCGAGGCGATCCAGGCCGCCGAAGCGCGCCGCCAGCAGGCGGCCGCGGAGCGCGATTCCGCGGAAAGCCAGGGGTCGACCGCGCGCGCCGCCCTCGCCGCTCTCGAGTCGGAGGCCAAAGCGCTGATCAAGGCGGTCGAATGCACGAGCGGCGACCGGGCGATCAACCATGTCAAAGCCGATCCGGGCTACGAGCGAGCGCTTGCCGCCGCTCTGGGCGACGACCTCGAGGCGGCGCTGGAAGGCGACGCGGCGAGGCGCTGGGGCGGAGCGGAGGCTCTCCCCGGCGACCCGTCGCTCCCGGCGGACTGCGAGCCCCTCGCGGCCCACGTCCAGGCTCCTGACGCCATGCGCCGCCGGCTTGGGCAGATCGGGGTGGTAGATCGGGACAGCGGCATCGCCCTCGCCGTCGGCCAGCGCCTCGTCACCCGCGACGGCCGCCTTCGCCGCTGGGACGGCTTCGTCGCCACCGGCATCGGCGCCGCCGCCGCCGACCGGCTGATCCGCATCAACCGTCTCTCTGAAATCCAGACCGCGCTTCCCGAGGCCGCCGAAGCCGTGGC
>DATHBY010000572.1:0-1508 GCA_035295885.1 Allosphingosinicella sp. | reverse complement strand
GCAAGGAGCTGATCGCCCGGATGAAGGCGCAGGCGCAGAAATACGGAACCTCGATCGTCACAAGCCGGGTCTCCCGGCTGGACCTGGTCGAGGAGGGCTTCCGCGCCGAATGGGGCGAAGGCTCGGTCGTCGCCCGCAAAGTGCTGATCGCCACCGGGGTCACCAACCGCCGCCCGCCGATGGACGAGGACCTGCACGACGAGGCGCTCGCCCGCGGCCTCATACGCTACTGCCCGATCTGCGACGGCTACGAGGTCACCGACAAGGCCGTCGGAGTGATCGGCGATGGCTCGCACGGGGTCGCCGAGGCTGTGTTCCTGCGCGGCTTCACCGAGGATATCACGCTCATCGCTCCCGACACCCAGCACAATCTCAGGCCCGAGGACCAGGAGCGGCTGAGGGAATATGGCATCCGAACGGTCGACGGCCCCTGCCAGGCGGTTGCCGCGCACGAGGACTGCATCGTCGTCGACACCGCCGACGGCCATTACACGTTCGACAGCATCTATCCCGCGCTCGGCTCCGACATGCATAACGAGCTCGCCGCCCAGGTCGGAGCGAAGCTCAAGGACGGCAACATCGTCGTCGACAGCCACCAGCGCACCAGCGTCCCCGGCCTCTACGCGGCGGGCGACATCGTTCTCGGCCTCGATCAGATCAGCCACGCCATGGGCGAAGGCGGAGTCGCCGCCGTCACCATCCGCAACGATCTGGCCCAGGAGCAGCCGATCAGGCGCGAGGCGCTTAGCGGCTCGGTCGCGGCGAAGAGCGGCGCCTGACGCCTAGGCCAGGAAATCCGGATCGGCGACGATGCGCCCCTCGACGAGGTCCGCGATCCCGTCGCGGAACGGCATCATCGCCCGCCGGCCGTCGGGCTTCTCGATCTCGAGCACGTCGCCGGCGCCGAAATCCTCGACCGCGACGACGCGTCCCAGCGGCTCGCCGGCCGCGCTCTCGCAGGGGAGGCCGATCAGGTCGGCGTGATAATATTCGCCCTCCCCTAGCGGCGGCAGCGCCGAGCGGGGGACGGTGACGAGCTGGCCGCGCAGCGCCTCGGCGGCGGTTCGGTCCGGGATCTCCGCGAAGCGCGCGATCGGAGTTCGATCGCCCTTCAGCCCTGCGAGGGTGAGGAGCCGCTCCCCTACCCTCACTTGCTTGTGGCGTTTGAGGCTGTCGGCGCTTTCGGCAAACAGCTTCAGGCGCACCTCGCCGCCGATGCCATGCGCTCCGGCAATGGCGGCGAGGGCGACCTGATCGTCAGGCAAGGCTACTCCGCCTTTTCGGCGCCCTCGGCGGGAGCGGCCTCGTCGGAGCCCTCGGCGGGCTCGCTCGTCGAGGCGCCCTCGTTGGAAGCCTCGTCGGCGGGAGTGGCGTCACCCTCGGAGGCGGAAGCCTCTTCGGCGGCGGGGGCCTCTTCAGCGGCAGGAGCCTCTTCAGCGGCAGGAGCTTCCTCAGCGGCAGGAGCTTCCTCGGCGGCGGGAGCCTCTTCGGCGGCGGGAGCCTCTTCG
>DATHBY010000571.1:0-2812 GCA_035295885.1 Allosphingosinicella sp. | reverse complement strand
GGCATGGATCGCCGCCGCAAAGGCGGCGACTTCCAGCCGCGCCGGCTCGAGATCCTCCTCCCACAGGTCCGAATGGCTGGGGAAGCCGATCCAAACCCATTCATGCTCCGCCCATTCCGGCGGCTGGCGACAGGGGAAAATGCTCATCCGGCGGCGCCATAGCGCCGGTTCGGCAGGGACCCAAGCGAAAGCGGTTGCATTTCGGTGCAATACTATTACATATTAGTAATAACTAGTTCTCGGATATACCATCATGGGGAAGTACGAGTCTCTCGCTGCACGGCTCGAGTCCGCCAGCGCTAACGAATGGTCGGCGACATTCGCGCAGGTGGAGCAGGTCCTCGGCTTTCCGCTGCCGCCGAGCGCCCGCAAATATCGTGAATGGTGGAGCAATCAAGCGGGTACGGGCCATAGCCAGGCCCGGGGCTGGCAGGATGCGGGGTGGCAGGTCTGGAAGGTGGATCTCGCCGCGGAGCGTGTAATCTTTCGTCGTGTGGACGGTGGTCCGTCCTCGACGGTCGGTGCGCAGGCTGATGGCGATGAACGGCTCATCGAACAAGCTGGCGAATATCTCGGCATCCAGGATCGAGCGCAGATCATTCGTGAAGCGCTGCGCGCGTTGATACAGCGCGAGGCCGCTCGACGGCTCTCAAAACTTGGCGGCACGATGCCTGACTTCAAAGCTCCCCCGCGGCGCCGCCGCTTTGGATGATTCTGGTTGATACGTCGATCTGGGCGAACCATTTCGGCCGGCGGAATGCCGACCTTGATTTCCTTCTCGAGGGCGAAAAGGTGCTGGGCCACGCATATGTGACTGCAGAGATCGCGCTTGGTAATCTCGCGGACCCGGTCGGCACCATAGCGACGCTGGACTCTATCCCGCAGGCCAAAGTCGCGACCCAGGCCGAGCTCATGAGGCTCATACGGCTTGGGAAGCTGGCGGGCAGCGGGATCGGTTTCGTGGACGCTCACCTTCTCGCGGCGTGCCAATTGTCGGAGTCTCGGCTCTGGACGCGGGACAGGAGGCTTCGAACGCAGGCCGAGGCGCTTAAACTCTCATGGGAGCCGAACTGACCGGCTCGGAAATTGCCTTGGCGAATCGTGAGCCTGCATTCGACTCCGGCCTAAGGCCTCACCGCATGATCGGGCCCGCATTGCCGCGGCTCTTGTCGCGGATGGCCCGGAATTCGTCGCCGGGATTCCAGTTCGGCCAGGCCGTCGAATCGGCCAGCTCGCGGCCGATCAGCCAGTAGATTTCGAGGTCGCGGATCGCGCCCGACCAATCCCACTTGGGATCATATTCGTCGCTGGGCTGGTGGTAGCGGTTGATCCGGTAATCCTCGGCCGCCGCTCGGCCGGCGGGGAGTCCGCCGTTGACGAGATCCTCGCCGCCCTCGGCGTAGAGCATCGGCACGCCCTGCCGGGCGAGGCTGAAATGGTCGGACCGGTAATAATAGCCCGCCTGCGGCGAGGGCTCGTTCTTCACCGTCAGCCCGTAACGGTCCGTGGCCCGCTTCATATAGTCTTCCAGCTGCGACTTGCCCTTGCCGATGACGACGAAGTCGCGCGTGTTGCCGATGACGTTGAGCCCGTCCATATTGATTCCCCCGGCCGTGCTGGCGAGCGGGTAGACCGGGTTCTCGGCATAATATTTGGAGCCGAGCAGCCCCGATTCCTCCGCCGTCACCGCCAGGAAGACGATCGAGCGCTCGGCATTGCCCCTTTTCGCATGGGCTTCGGCAAGGGCGATCAGGCCGGCGGTGCCGGTGGCGTTGTCCAGAGCTCCGTTGCAGATGTCGTCGCCCGTCTTGTCGGCGTCGCAGCGGCCGAGATGGTCCCAATGGGCGGTGTAGATCACATATTCGTTCGGCCGCTTCGAGCCGGGCAGGATTCCGATCACGTTCCTGGAAGCCTGCTTCTTGATCTGGTTGGTCAGCCCGATCGAGGCCCTGGTCCTGAGCGGCACCGCCCTGAAGCCCGGCCGCCTCGCCGCTGCGGAGAGCGCCGTCAGGTCCTGGCCGGACGCGGAGAGGATCCGGCGCGCCGCCTCGTTGGTCAGCCAGCCGATCACCTTCGACTGGTCCATGTGTCCGCCCGGCTCGTCCATATTATATTGCGGGCCGGTCCAGGAGGATTGGACCACGTTCCAGCCATAGGCGGCCGGCTCGGAATCGTGGACGATGAAGGCCGCTGCGGCGCCCTGGCGGGCCGCTTCCTCATATTTGTAGGTCCAGCGGCCGTAATAGGTCATCGCCTTGCCGTTGAACGTCCCTTCGAGGCTTTCGCTCTGCCAGTCCGGGTCGTTGACGAGGATGACCACCGTCTTCCCCTTCACGTCGACGCCGGCATAGTCGTTCCAGCCTCGCTCCGGAGCGTTGATGCCGTAGCCGACGAAGACCATCTCGCTGTCCCTTAGGTCGACCTTCGGCTGCACCTGGTAGGAATTGGCGACGAAGTCGGTTCGGTGGCTGAGCGTCATCGGCGCTCCGGCGCCGGTGATGGTCAGCTGGGTCGGAGTCGCCAGGCTCTCGACCAGCGGCACGTTCTGGTACCAGCTCCCCTTGTTGCCCGGCTGCAGGCCCGCTTTGCGGAAGCGCTCGGCGATGAAGGCGATCGTCTTGTCCTCGCCCCTGGTGGTGGGCGCCCGCCCTTCATATTCGTCGGAGGACAGGATCTGGGTGGCGGTGGTCAGGGTCGCCAGCGAAATCGGCGGGCCGGAATAGGGCCTTTCCGCCGAGCTTGGGTCCCGGGAGGTGGCGCTGGCGGCGAGCAGCAAGGCCGCGGCGGCGGGGGCGACAAGGGTTCGAAGCGG
>DATHBY010000570.1:0-1810 GCA_035295885.1 Allosphingosinicella sp. | reverse complement strand
GAAGGCCCGTATCGAAGGACCGCGATGACGGCCTAGACCTGGACCCCCTGCCCTTCCGCCCACTCCGCCAGCGCCTCGCGCATGTTGGCCGGCGGGCGCGCCAGCATCTCCTCCATCACCGGAAGCAAGGCCGCCCGGTCGAGCGAGCGGACCATCGCCTTGATCGGCCCCACAGCGGCCGGGGTGATCGAGAAGCGGGTGAGGCCGATTCCGATCAGCGCCATCGCCTCCAGAGTGCGGCCGCCCATCTCGCCGCAGACCCCGACCGGAACAGCCGCCGAATCGGCCTCGCGAACGATCCGCCTCAGGAAGCGCAGGATCGACGGGCTCAGCCAGTCGTAGCGCTCGGCGAGCTTGGGATGGGCGCGGTCGGCGGCGAACAGGAACTGGGTGAGGTCGTTGGTGCCGATCGACAGGAAATCCACCTTGGGCAAAAGCAGATCGAGAGTCTCTGCCAGCGCCGGCACCTCGAGCATTGCGCCGTAGCGTATGCTGGCCGGAAGCCTCTTCTTGTGCCCGGCCAGCCATTCGCGCTGCTGCTCGACCAGCGCCCGCGCCTCGTCATATTCCCAAGGCTCGGAGACCATCGGGAACATGACGTTCAATTCGCGGCCGGCGGCGGCTCCGAGCAGGGCCCGGGCCTGCGCCTTCATCAGCCCGTCGCGGTCGAGGGCGAGGCGCAGCGCCCGCCAGCCCATCGCCGGATTCTCCTCCATGCCGCCGCCAGCGTCGATATAGGGCAGCGCCTTGTCGCCGCCGACGTCGACGGTCCGGAAAATGACCGGCTTGTTCCCGGCCGCGTCGAGCACCGACTTGTAGAGCCTTTGCTGGCTCTCGCGGCTCGGCAGGGTCGCCGAGACGAGGAACTGGAATTCGGTCCGGAACAGCCCGATCCCGTCCGCTCCCATCATCTCGAGCGCGGCGACGTCGTCGCGAAGCCCGGCATTGACCATCACCGTCACCCGAAGCCCGTCTTTGGTGACCGGCGGCAGGTCGCGAAGCGCCGCGAATTCGGCGCGCCGCTTCTTGGTGATCAGGAACTTGGCCTTGAACGCCTCCTCGACCGCGCCGGTCGGCCGAACGAAGGCGACGCCGGCATCGCCGTCGAGCAGGACCTCGTCGCCCTCGCCGATCACCTGCCTGACGTTGCGCACCCGCCCGAGCATCGGGATCCCCATCGCCCGCGCGACGATGGTGACGTGGGCGGTCAGCGAGCCCTCCTCCAGCACCACCCCCTTGAGCCGCCGCCGGTCATATTCGAGCAGCTCGGCCGGCCCGAGGTTGCGGGCGATCAGGATCGCGTCGTGCGGAAGGCCCATCTGGGCGGCGGTGCCGAGCTGACCGGCGACGATTCGAAGCAGCCGGTTCGACAGATCGTCGAGGTCGTGCATCCGGTCCTGGAGCAGGGCATCGTCGATCTCGCGCATCCGCATCTGCATTCGCTGGCGGACCCGCTCGATCGCCGCCTCGGCGGTGAGGCCGCTGTCGATCGCCTCGTTGATCCGCCTCGACCAGCCTTCGTCATAGGCGAACATCTTGTAGGTCTCGAGCACCTCCTGATGCTCGCCCGCCGTCCCGAACTCGGCGAGGCTGGTCATGTTGTCGATCTGCTCGCGCATCTTGCGGAAGGCGGAATAGACCCGGTGGCGCTCGGCCTCGGTATCCTCGGCGACCGTATGGTCGATGAGGATCCGAGGCTGGTGGTAGACGGCGCAGCCCCGGGCCATGCCGACCACAAGCTTGAGGCCGGACAGGCGCGCCGTTCCGCCGTCGCGCACTGCGGTTGCTGAGACCTTCTTGTCGACCAGGC
>DATHBY010000569.1:0-3285 GCA_035295885.1 Allosphingosinicella sp. | reverse complement strand
CGGCGGGCAGGAGGCGCCCTTTTAAGCCTTTTGAGCCGCAAAGAGAATAGCGGCCGTTTGGCTCAAGGCGGAGGACGGGCGGAAGGATTGCCTTGCCCTGGAGGCGAACTCGTCGCCTCCGGCCGAGCCGGCCCGAAGGACAGGCGGACTAACACCCTCTTGGTCATGCCCGGCCTTGCGCCGGGTATCTCGGTTCTGAGGGCGTTGCGGCTCTCAAGGCGGGAGAGGTTGGCAGTTCACTGATCGGGAAGGCCGGGACTGATCCCCGGATCAAGTCCGGGGACCGCCATGACGTGGTAGGTCTGACACCCTCTTGACAACCCCGGGCGAGCCGCAGGCGAGGGAAGGGGATCGCGTGCAGGATAAGGCGCGTTCTTCCCTCCCCCTTGCGGGGAGGGGTAGGGGTGGGGGTCGCAGGGTCAAAGCTCCCACCATCGACTGAAAAGCTCACAGGCCGATACCACGCACCCACCTCTCCCCAGATCTCGGCAACACCCGAGATCTGGGGAGAGGTGAAGGGCTGTAGCAGCCTACGAGCTTTTCACGTGAAGAGCAGAGCTTTGACCCTGCGACCCCCACCCCTCCCCCTCCCCGCAAGGGGGAGGGAAAAGCGCGCCACATCCTGAAGACGATCCCCTTCCCTCGCCTGCGGCTCGCCGGTCCGGTCCGGAGGACCGGCAGGATGACAGCAGGTGTCAGACCCACCACGTCATGGCCGGCCTTGTACCGGCCATCCTGCTTCGAGAACCGCAGCGCCCTGGTGATCGGGATCACCGGCACGAGGCCGGTGATGACCAAGAGGGTTGTCATTCCGCCGGTCCTGCGGACCGGAGCGCAGCGGTCGCGGGCATCGGCCCGCCAAGAAGGAATCCATCCTGAGCCGCCGCAGCCGTGAATCCGTCGCCGATGGTTACGGAACGATCTCGATGAGCGGGATCTTCGGGATCTCGCCCGCATCGAAGGCGGAGAGGTCGATGTCGAGTTCGTCCGTGTCGAACCGGACGGGAACGTCGAAGGCGAAGCCCGCCGTGACGATCGCGCCTGCGGGAGGCGCGGCCGTGAAGGTGAGGAGGCCGGTCGCGGGATCGCAGTTGAAGCCCGAGCCCACCGCCTGCTCGACGCCGTCGAGCGCCACCCGCACCGAGCCGCCCACCGGCTTGGCGATGGGGCGCCGATAGGGCGCGAAGGAGGAGCCGTAGGTCTTGGCGAGGGGGAAGCTCAAGGCCACGCCGTCGCCGACGCCGATGCGCTGGTCCACGGGCGTCGGCTCCTTCGAGGGCGGGCCGGAGCGCCAGTCCGTCCGGTCGCGGAAGCGGAAGCCGATGAGCCGTCCGCGCCTCTCCTCGAAGAAGGCCACCACCGCGTGCAGCGCGTCGATGCTGCGCACGCCCAGACCCGCATCGTAGCGGCGGCGGGAGCCTGCCCAGCGGCTGTTGCGGTGCTCGCGGCCGGACGACAGGGTGACGATGTCGGTTTGCCGCACCGGCCCGCCCCGGCTGCCGAGGCTGACGTCGAGGGGGAAGCGAACCTCATGGAAATCGGACGCCATGGCGATCCTTCGCAGTGATGAAACGAAAAAAATCGGGTGACGTTGTCGTCGCAAAGCACCCCTCGACAAGGAGACGGCAGGCGATGAGCAACACCCCCAACGACCTCGCGGAGGACTTCCCGGACAAGGTGGACCGCATCCACCAGCTCAAGACCGGCAACAACCGCTTCGCCCGGCTCTACGACGAGTACAACGAGCTGAACCGCACCATCCACCGGGTCGAGACCCGCGTGGAGCCCAGGTCCGAGGACGAGGAGGAGGAGCTCAAGCGCAGCCGCGTGCGCCTCAAGGACGAGATCATGGCGATGCTGGAGGACGGGAGCGCCTGAGCCGCCCTCACATCCCGCGCTGGCCCCGGGCCACGGCCCGCGCCAGGGCGGCGGAGACCTGCGCCTCGGAGCGGCGGAAGCTCTCCGCATCCGGCGTCGAAATGTTGACGGTGATCGATGCCGGCCGGCTCCCGCCGCCCGCCTGAACGCCGAGGCGCCCGTCCGGCCCCCGCGCCAGGGGCATCACCGCCTCCGCGCCCCTCTCGCCCATGAGGCCGAGCCCGCGCCCGAGGGGAAAATAGGCCGGCGCGCCCACCACTCCGCCCTTGGCGAACGGCATCACCATGCCGCGGGAGAACACGCCGCCCCTGGCGAAGGGAGATGCGGCGACGGTCTCGTGGGCCGAGGTCGATGGGCCGAAGAGGGAACCGAGAAAGGATGTCAAGCCACCGCTCAAGCCTTGCCCTGTGCTGGAAAGGTCCGGCCCGAGAGGCAACGACTTCTCGAACACCCCTCCTAACAAAGTCTGCAAACCGCGCGTCAGACTCAATTGCAGCGGCATTAGGGCGGTTCGAAATGCGAACTCTGTAAGTGTCCGTCGGACGTTCTTTAGAACGTCGTCAAACTTCTTGCCTTCTGCAATATTCTTTGCAAAAGCATTGGTAAGAGAGTCACCGAAACGATCGGAAAGACCTATGAGAGTATCAAGTTGCCGTCTCGTCTGCTCCTTTTTACTCAATGCGGCATTTGCTTCTTTATTGAGATCATTGCTTGTTGTCATGCTAAATAGCTTCTTTAAACTATTGGTATTTTCGGGTTTGCTCTTGATGACAGGGTGCATGCAACCTCATGAAGAGGTGAAGCTGACCCGCACATCGGATGAACGACTCAATAGAGCTCGTGATGAGTGCTTTTTCGAAGCGGAGAAGCTGATTTGGTCCGCTCCGCCGCGTACTGCGTATGGGTATGCGGCAAGGATGCTTTATCAGCGCTGCATGGAGAATAAAGGTTACACTTCTACCCAGTAAGACAGCGATCCCCCCATGGCTCCGGCCGTCATGTTCTTCACGCTCTGGCTCAGGGCCACCTGAAGCGGCGCCAAGGCCAGGCGCAGCCCTGTTTCCACAAGAGACTGACGCAGCGACTTCAGAACGTTATCAAATATTTTGCCTTCCGCGATGTTCTTGGCGAAAGCATTGCTCAGGGAGTCACCGAATTTATCGGAGAGGCCGATGAGCGTGTTGAGCTGGCGTTCTCTGTCTTTCTTAAGCTCTGCCTCAAGAGGATCGTTTGATCCTGGGTTCTTTTCAACCACGTTACGCATCCTGTTGATAGGTTCATTCACCATCTTGGCGGCCTGCAACCATAGGCCTCAACCCGAATTCGTCTTCGACTTAGGGGACCTGTCCCAGAAAGATGCGTCCCGTGCGAGAGCCGAGTGCAAGTTTGAAGCCGAGAAGGCCGCCA
>DATHBY010000568.1:0-6549 GCA_035295885.1 Allosphingosinicella sp. | reverse complement strand
CGGCGCCGCGCCGGCGAAGGCGGTGGTGGCGGCAAGGGCGAGGATGATCTTGTTCATGTCGTTGCTCCTGTTAAGCGCTCCCCGGCGCTTGCCCTCACCTAGCGCCCCGAGCGGTGAGGTCAGCCTGAACGGCATCAACAGGTGAGGTTCATCGGCGGACCAGCCCCTCTCCCGCACGAAGCTGGAGAGGGGCCTTGGATCCACGCCGAGTCTCTTGGCGCCCGGCCTAGAAAGTGCCCGGCGCCTCGCGCTGCACGACGCTCGGCCGCTCCGGAGTCAGCAGCTCGCGCTGCTCGCGAACCGACTGAGCGGTGATGCCGCCGCCGGCGGCGATCGGCGTGCAGGCCCTCCCGGCGAGGAAGTCCAGCGCGGCGCGTGTCGAGGCCTCCTGCGGGTCGCCGAGCTGGCGGGTGATATCGTCGCCCGCGCGGCAGCTCACCTCTACCTTGCTGGCCAGGCCATCGTAATAATCGCCCTGGCGCGCCGCATTCTCGACCTTGAAGGCGACCACTCGCAGCCGGTCGTCGCACGATGCCTGGTCGACTGCGATCTGGCCGACCGGCTTGCCGTAGGTGTTGGTGCCGACCAGCGCCTCGCGGTTGCCCAGATAGGGGATGAAGGCGTTGATGATCATCTCGCTGGCCGAGGCGGAGGCGGTGGTGCCGATGAAGGCGACCCGGGTTGGGGCGATCGATTGCGGCTGCGGCCTGAAGAAGCGCGTCGAATTGTTCGACGATTTCTCAGGCCGGAAGGTGGTGAAGCTGAACACGTCGGTGCTCGCCCGGTTCGCGCCCATCAGGTCGCCGATCAGCTCGGCGATCGAGACGAGGCCGCCGCCATTGTAGCGGACGTCGACGATGATCTCGGTGACGCCCGCCGCCTTGAAGTTGGCGAAGGCGCTGCGCAGCGCCGGGTCGGCGGTATTGATGAAGGTGCGCAGGTTGACGTAGCCGGCCTTGCGGCCGTTATCGTCGATGATCTTGGCGCCGTAGCGGCTCGAGACCGGAGTCAGTTCGTAATCGGCCTTGGTGACGCTGACTTCGCGGGTGCCGGCCGAATTGGAGATTCGGAGGACCCGGGTGACGCCCGGGTCGGGCGGCCCGAGGGCATTGCTCACGGCCTGGGCGCCGCCCGAAGCCATGATCTCGCTGACGAGGCGCATATTGCCGGCATTGGTACCGATCGCCAGCAATTCGGTGCCGCGGTCGATCCCGGCGGCCAGGGCGGGAGCGCCTTCGAAAGCCTCGGAGACGAACACTCGCTGCTGCACCGTGTCGTAGGAGAAACGGACGCCGAAGCCCGCGCTCGACCCTGAATTGTAAAAGGCGTTCTCCTCCTTGATCGAGGTCAGGTAGGTGAAGAACCGGTCCTTGCGCTGAGCCCGGGCGGTCGCCGTCAGAGCGTCGATATAATCCTCGACGCTGGCGTAATTGGCCGGGTTGAGGCTGGCGGGCAGGGTCTCGGGGAACAGATACCATTCGCGCAGCTGCGCGGCGGCCCAATCCTGCCGCGAGCGCAGCGAGCAGGTGGAGCTCGCAGGCGGGGGCGGAGGCGTGGGCGTGGGGCCCGCGACCGGGGGACCCGGGTTGCCGCCGCCGCCGCCACCCCCGCCGCAAGACGCCAGCATCGCGACCATCGCCAATGCCGTTCCAAACCGCCAGCGCTTCATCCCCAATCCCCTAAGCTCTACAGATTCTTCAACTATTTAGCGCACTTAGGCATCCGAGTCAGCTCTTATTTTTCGACCGCGCCGGCGGAGGCTTTCGTCTCCCGGCCGCGGCTCCGCGGGGCCCCCGCCGCATCATGGAAAAAGGCGCCCCAGCCGGGGCTGGAGCGCCTCTCCTTACCGGTTGAACCGGTTTAGCGATCCATCGAATAGATCCTGAGCACCGTCTGGGTGCGGGCATCGATCTGATAGATGTTTCGGCCGTCGGAGCGGTAATAGACTCCGTTGCCGTCGCGGAACTGGTAGCGCAGGTGCGAAGGCACCGCGTACAGGTTCGACGGAGCGCGCGAACCGACGCGCAGGGCGCAATTGTTGTTGTCGTTACGGCCCAGGATGCCGCCGATCAGGCCGCCGAGGCCGCCGCGATTGTTGTTGTCGCAATAGGCGTCGTAGGGCTGCTCGTAGGGGCCGCCCTGGCCGGTATAGACGTCGTCATTGTCGTAGCGGTCGTCCCAGTCGCCGTAGCGGTTGTCGCGATCGTAGCGGCCTCTGTCGGCGATCCGGATGTTCTCGCGCACGATGCGCAGGCGCTGCCGCAGGTCCTGCCGTTCCGCCTGCGTCAAACCGTTATAGCTGTACCGGCCTTCGAGCCGAGTCAGCTCGCGAAGCTGCGCGCGCAGGCTCCTCGCTTCGCTGCGGCTGATCTCGCCCGACCGGATGCCGGCCTGGAGCCTGGCGTCGAGCTGGGCGATCTGATTGGAGATGCCGACGTTGACACTGGTGTTCCAGTTATTGGACTGCCAGCTCTGGGCGGCCGCGGGAGCCGCGACGGCGATGGCGCCCACGGCGGCCATAGAGAGAAGAATCTTGTTCATTACACATACTCCACAAGGCCCCTCGCTTCACGGACAGAACGATTGGGCGGGGCAGCTGTTGCATTTTTGCGATAGAGCGATGCTTTGACGGCACGGACGGCACTGGAAGGAGGGAGGCGATGCGGGCATTCGGGCTATCGGGGACGGCTGCGGCCCATCCCGCCGGCGGTCTCGTCCGCACCCGCTCGTCGGCCGGAGCGCGTTAGCCGGCGTGCGAATCCTCTGTCTCCTTGCCGCCTTTCCGCTTCTGGCGACGTTCGCGCCGCCGGCCTTGCAGCACCGCGAGCCGCCGCCGGCGGTGACTCTGGTACGATTCACGCCGGTGGCTCTCAGCGAGGCGGATCCGGGCCAGAAGCGGCTCGGCGGGCTCGTCTATCTGGGCGGCTGGGCGCTGACCAGCAACGACGCCCGCCTCGGCGGCATCTCCGCGCTCCACGTCGGCCCCGGCGAGTCGCTGGCGCTGAGCGATGCGGGCTGGCGAATCCGCTTTCCACTGCCGCCGCCCGGGCCCGGCACGGCGCGGGCGGACATCGTCATGACCGAGGACGGGCCGGGGCCGCAGGGGGACAAGGCCAATCGCGACATCGAGTCCATGGTCGTCGAGAAGGGCGAGGCCTGGCTCGGCTTCGAGCAGTCCAATGCGGTGTGGCGCTACGACCCCAGGACCTTTTCCGCCCGCGCCTCGGCCGAGCCGCGGGCCATGGCCAGGTGGAGCAACAATGACGGTCCCGAGGCGATGGTGAGGCTAGCCGACGGCCGCTTCCTGGTCTTCGCAGAAGGGAGCGGCGGCGACAGCGAGGCTTTGTTCTTCGCCGGCGACCCGGCGGTCGCTGGTACTCCCGCCTTGCGCCTGCGCTACCGCCCGCCGGAAGGGTACCGGATAACCGACGCGGCGCGGCTGCCGGACGGGAGGCTCCTCCTGCTCAACCGGCGCGTCGGCCTGTTCGCGGGCTTCACCGCCAGGCTGACCGTCGCTGCCCTGCCCAGGCTGAGCGAGGGGGCGGTGATCGCCGGGAGCGAGGTGGCCGCGTTCGGGGGTCCGGTCACTCGCGACAATTTCGAAGCGCTGAGCGTGACCCGGGAGGGCGGCCGAACCATCCTGTGGCTCGCGTCCGACGACAATTACAATCCGCTGCAGCGGACCCTGCTGCTGAAGTTCGCTTTGGAGGAGTGACAGTCTTGCGGCGAAGGCCGGAACCCCAGCCGGTGAAAGGCGCCGCGGCTGTCTCTCGCCGGAGCCCCGCTTTCGCAGGAGCGACGGGTCAGGCGGCGGCCGTCTCGCCCTGCTGCTTCTTGGCGATCTCGCGCTTCAGGCGGCGGGCCTTGAGGCTCAGGGAGTCGTCCTTCGACTTCAGTAGCCAATTGTCGAGGCCGCCGACATGCTCGACCGACCTCAGGCCGTTCATCGACACCCGAAGCTTGATTCCGCGCCCGAGCGACTCGCTGATCAGAGTCACGTTCTGCAGGTTCGGCAGGAAGGTCCGCTTGGTCTTGTTGTTGGCGTGGGAAACGTTGTGGCCCACCTGCCGGCCCTTGCCGGTCAGCTCGCAAATGCGCGACATATTGTCTCGTCCTGATATGAAGCGGGGCCGTAATACGGTCCCGGAAAGCCGGGGCGGATAGCGTCGCAAGGCGGTTTCGTCAACCTGAAGGTGCCGGCAGCGAAGCGAAACGCTCGTTGCGGACCTGCAACCGAATAGCGTACCCGTCGTTGTCGGACGAACGGAGGAAGCTGATCCATGTTACGCGCTGTCCTGTTGATTGTGGCCTTGCTCATCCTGCTCGTCATCGGCGCCGTGTGGCTCGGCCTGCTCGATCTCAACCAGACGCAGAATGCCCAGGCGCCCAGGTTCGAGGTGAAGGTCAATCCGGTGACGGTGGGGACCACCACCGCCAACGTCCAGACCCCGACCGTCGGGATGGAGACCCGCCAGGTCGAGGTGCCGAGCGTCAGCGTCGGCGGCGGCGGCGAGCAGGCGAACCAGCAATAGGCTTCCCGCCCGCCCGGGCCCCGTCTAGGCGGGCCGGATGACGGCCGCCTTCTCCGAACCGATGCGCCTTGCGCTCGAGCAGGCGCGCGCTGCCGCCGCCGAGGGCGAGGTCCCGGTCGGGGCGGTGGTGGCCCGGGCGGGAGAAGTGATCGCCTCGGGCCGCAACCGGATGCGGCTGGACAAGGATCCGACGGCCCATGCCGAGATGGTGGCGATGCGCTCCGCGGCCGCCGTGCTCGGCAGCCCGCGCCTCGACGGCTGCGACTTGTGGGTGACCCTGGAGCCCTGCGCGATGTGCGCCGGAGCGATGGCGCTGGCGCGGATCGGCCGCCTCTATTTCGCAGCGCCGGACCCGAAGGGGGGCGCGGTGCTCCATGGCCCGCGCCTCTTCGCCCAGCCGACCTGCCACCACGCGCCGGAGGTTTATTCGGGCATGGGCGAAGCGGAGGCGGGGGAGATGCTGAAGGCGTTCTTCAGGGAGCGGAGGTAGCCGTCATTGCGAGCGTAGCGAAGCAATCCAGCGGCTCGGGCCTGCCTGACTGGATTGCTTCGTCGCTTCGCTCCTCGCAATGACGAGGCGGCTCAGCCCTGCTGCTGGACCGGCACGATCCTGATCTCGACGCGACGGTTGGCGGCGCGCTCGGCTTCCGTGCGGTTGTAGTTGCCCGGCAGCGGCTGCGACGAGCCGAAGCCCTGGGTCGCGATCCGCTCGCGGTGGACTCCGCGGGCGGCGAGATAGTTCGCCACGGAGCTGGCGCGGTTGTTCGACAGGGGGATGTTGATCGCGTCTCCGCCAGACGGATCGGTGTGGCCGTAAACGTCGATCATCGTCGAGGGATAGGAGGCCAGGGTCGAGGCGACCTGGTCCAGCGTGGACCGGAATTGCGGCTGGATGTCGAACCGGTTGATCGGGAAGGTGATCCCGGCCGGCATGGTCAGAAGCAGCTCGTCCCCCTGGCGGTCGATCTCGACTCCGGTGCCGGCGGTCTTGTCCCTGAGCTCCTTTTCCTGCCGGTCCATGTAGGTGCCGACCGCCGCTCCCGCGACGGCGCCGATGCCGGCGCCCAGGATCTTGGCGGTGCGATCGTTCCGCCCGCCGATCAGATCGCCGCCGAAATAGCCGACGACGGCTCCGACGACTCCGCCGATCGCGCCCTTGGTCGAGACCCGGCGCTCACCCGTTTCCGGATTGGTGGTGCAGGCGGTGGTGGACAGAAGGGCGGCGGCCGCGGCCGCTCCCAAGAAGCGATTCTGGATACGCATACTCATTCCTTTCCCTGTGAAGGGCCATTGAATGGAAGACTAACCCATGTTGCCCCCAGCTTGTTCCCGATCGGTCCGCCTGACGAACCGCTTGTAGCGGCGAAAGCTTCCCGGCTAAGAGGCGAGGGCGCCATGCCGCCTGTCCCCCCCCTGCCGCCATTCCCCTGGTTCGACGTCGTCGTCATCCTGATGCTGATCGCGCTCAACGGCGTGTTCGCGATGGCCGAGATGGCGATCGTCTCGTCCCGCAAGCCGCGCCTGAAGGCGATGGCGAAATCGAGACGGTGGGGGGCGCAGACGGCTTTCGACCTCGCTTCGGACCCGGGCCGCTTTCTCTCGACCGTCCAGATCGGAATCACCCTGATCGGAATCCTCGCCGGCGCCTATTCGGGCGCCAGCCTGGGCGGGCCCGCGGGCGAGCGGCTGGCTCGGCTCGGACTCGCCCCGCAGACTGCGGCGACGCTCGGCTTCGTCACCGTCATCGTGATCACCACTTATGCCTCGCTGGTGATCGGCGAGCTGGTGCCCAAGCAGTTCGCACTGCGCTCGCCGGAGCCGATCGCCGCTTTGATCAGCCCGCCGATGCTGTGGGCCTCCAAGGCGACGGCGCCGCTCGTCTGGCTGCTCGACCGCACCAGCGCGCTCATCTTCAAGACTCTGCGCCTCACCCGCGACAATGCCGACAAGGTCACCGCCGAAGAGCTCCACCTCGTCGTCGCCGAGGCGCACAGCGCCGGCGTGCTCGAGGAATATG
>DATHBY010000567.1:0-2379 GCA_035295885.1 Allosphingosinicella sp. | reverse complement strand
TCCGCTCGCAATGACGGGGGTCTCCCGGCCCCCGTCAAAATGACGGTTGGCAAACCGGCGCCCGCGCGTCTATCAGGCGCGCCAAGCCGCTCAGGGGAGGCTTGTCTTCTCCCTTCGGCGCGGCGCTGCGCGGGCTCTCCTCCCCGGGCATTCCTGTTCGAAGCGCTGAAGGATATTATGGCGACGGTTGAACACAGCGATGCAACGCTGGCCGCGGACCCCGACGACGGGATTCGCCGGCGCGACTTCATCAACATCGCGGCGGTCAGCGTCGCCGGAGTCGGAGCGGCCGCGACTCTCTACCCGCTCATCAGCCAGATGAACCCGTCGGCGGACGTGCTCGCGCTCGCCTCGATCGAGGTCGATCTGTCGGCGATCCAGCCCGGACAGGCGATCAAGACCATCTTCCGCAAGCAACCGCTGTTCATCCGGCACCTTACCCCGGCCGAGATTCAGGCGGCGAACGCGGTTCCGGTCGGCGAGCTTCGCGATGCCCAGACGCTCGCCGAGCGCACCGCCGAGGGCAGGCCGCAATGGCTGATCACCATGGGGGTGTGCACCCATCTGGGCTGCGTCCCGCTTGGGGCCGCCGAAGGCGAGAACAAGGGCGACTATGGCGGCTATTTCTGCCCCTGCCACGGTTCCCATTACGATAGCGCCGGCCGAATCCGCAAAGGCCCGGCCCCCACGAACCTGGAGGTGCCGGCCTACAAGTTCACGTCCGACACCCTCGTGACCGTCGGTGAGGTGGCATAAGATGAGCTTTCCCTGGGCTGAGGAATATCGTCCAAAGAGCGGCTTCATGCGCTGGCTGGACCAGCGCCTGCCGCTTCCGCGCCTCGTCTACGGAAGCGTCGGCGGCGGCTATCCGGTGCCTCGCAACCTCAATTATTTCTGGAATTTCGGAGTCCTGGCCGGGATCGCCCTGGTCATCCAGATCGTCACCGGGATCGTGCTGGCGATGCATTACGTGCCGTCCGACGCCCAGGCCTTCGCCTCGGTCGAGCACATCATGCGCGACGTCAACCAGGGCTGGCTGCTTCGCTACCTGCATGCCAACGGCGCCAGCTTCTTCTTCATCGTCACCTATATCCACATCTTCCGCGGTCTCTATTACGGCTCCTACAAGGCGCCGCGCGAGCTGGTGTGGATGCTCGGCCTGGTCATCCTGCTGCTGATGATGGCGACCGCGTTCATGGGCTACGTGCTTCCCTGGGGGCAGATGAGCTTCTGGGGCGCCAAGGTGATCACCGGCCTGTTCGGAGCCATCCCGGTGGTCGGCGAGCCGATCCAGACCTGGCTGATCGGCGGCTTCGCTCCGGACCAGGCGACCTTGAACCGCTTCTTCTCGCTCCACTACCTGCTGCCGTTCGTGATCGCCGGGGTCATCATCCTCCACATCTGGGCGCTTCACATCCCCGGCTCGGGCAACCCGACCGGAGTCGACGTCAAGGGGCCGCAGGACACTCTGCCGTTCCATCCCTATTACACCGCCAAGGACGGGTTCGGGCTCGGCGTGTTCCTGATCCTGCTGGCGGCGGTGACCTATTTCGCGCCCAATTATCTGGGCCATGCCGACAATTACATCCCGGCCAACCCGCTCTCGACTCCGGCGCACATCGTCCCGGAATGGTATTTCTGGCCCTTCTACGCGATCCTTCGCGCCTTCACCGTCGACTTCATCCTGCCGGCCAAATTGTGGGGCGTGCTCGCCATGTTCGGCGCCATCATCCTGCTCTTCTTCCTGCCCTGGCTCGATCCCTCGCCGGTGCGCTCGGGCAGTTACCGGCCGCGCTTCCGCCAGTTCTTCTGGATCCTGATGCTCGACATCGTCGTGCTCGGCTGGTGCGGCGGCCTTCCGGCGGAGGAGCCGTGGGTGATGGTGAGCCAGGTCGCCACGATCTATTACTTTGCGCATTTCTTGATCATCCTCCCCATCCTGAGCTGGACCGAGCGGACTTTGCCGCTGCCCAATTCGATCTCGGAATCGGTGCTTCACGGGGAGGAACGCGAGGCGGCGCCGGCCGACCTTTCCGGCGTCCGGCCGGCCGCCGCGGCTGAATAAGGGAAAGACGACAAATGGTCCGCCTGCTCGGCATCCTCATCGGCCTCGGCTTCGTGCTGGTCGCCACCTGGTCGCTCGGCTGGGGCGTCAAGGCCTATCTCACCGAAGAGCATGAGGAGAGCGTGGAGCACCGCTTCCACGTCGAGCCGCGCGACATCGCCTTCTCGTTCGACGGCCCGTTCGGCAAATATGACCGGCCGCAGCTGCAGCGCGGCTTCCAGGTCTACAAGGAGGTCTGCGCCGCCTGCCACGGAATCAACCTGGTCGCGTTCCGCGACCTCGCGGCGCTCGGCTACGAGGAGCCGGAGATCAAG
>DATHBY010000566.1:0-2365 GCA_035295885.1 Allosphingosinicella sp. | reverse complement strand
CCTGTGCGACTATTACGATCGAGCGTTCGAGGACGCGCTCACCGCGCATGTTCCCGCCTTCTTCGGCCTGCCCCGCCCCGGATCGGACCCACGCACCGCTTGCGCCCTCCTCGAGTTGCAGCGCGCCGTGACCTCCGCAGTCACCACCGGGCTCCAGCTCACCGACCGGCTTCCTTATCCGACCGCCGTTCGCGACCCCGGCCTGGAGCTCGCCGAATCCCTGTTCCGATCGCTCCGCGTTCCCGGAGTTGCGCCGCCCGCCCTCGCTTCGTGCTTCCGAAAGGTCGTCGACGCCGGCTTCGCGACGCCGCGCGGCAAGACGATGCCGCGCTGGTTCTTCGAGGCGCGCGCGGCAATGGCCTGCCTCAAGCGCCTGCACTTCGCGCTCGTCTTCTGTCGCGGGCGGCTCATTGGCGAAGGGAGCGTCGCGGTGCTGAGCGGCGCCCCGAAGGCGATCGGCCGGATGATCGACGAATGGATCGCCCGGATGGACTGGGTCTTCCCCCCGGACTGGTCGACCGACAGCATCACCTTGTTCCAGTCCGAAAGCGTGAAGCTGACGCTCCGATCCGACCGCCACGTCGAGCTCAGGCAGGGCCCAGCCGTCCAGAGCTTCCACGCGGCGGACGGGATGAGCGAGCTACGGGCCGTGTGGGAGGGCCTGGACGAGAGCGAGCTCACGCTTCCCGGCCATTACGGATATCCGGCCATTCCCGCATTCAGCTTTCGCAGGGGGATCGATTCCATGCTCGACATGGCCGCCCTGCTCGCGCGCGAGGAGCAGGCCCGTGTATAATCCGAGGCCGGACGACTTCTTTAAGCTGCTGTCGGCCCGGATCCAGGACGACAGCTTCCTTCATGCCTCCCAGCTTCGGTCGATGGCATTCTCGGTAGGGCTCGGACAATACGCCTTCTTCGAGAGCCCGGTGGAATCCTGCTCCGGCTATATCATCTGGGCATTCGTCTGCGACGACACGATCATTCGTCTGCACGACGAGAAGAGATTCCCCTCCTACGTGTACGAATGGTCCGAGGGGACCATAGCGCTCATTCTGGACATTTGCTTTCGCCAGTCAGGAGCGCGTCCGACGGCGTCGATGGTGCGGCAAGCGTTGCCGCGGGACATCGATCGCGTGGCTTTCGTGAAAAGGGATCGCCTTCGCCTGTACAGGAGTGTCGCCGGCAGGACGACGAAGGTGAGCCTCGCGGAGTTCGTGCCGGAGAGGGTCGTGACTTCCAGCTTGTCCTAGGGTCCGGACTCAATTGCACAGTAGATGACCATTGCGGCGATGAGCGCGCTGGAGAGGAAGTTTCTGGCGAGCTTGTCGTATCTGGTGGCGATTCGTCGCCAGTCCTTGAGCCTGCACCAGAGGCGCTCGACGAGGTTGCGGGCGCGGAAGGCGTCGCGGTCGTAGGGGATGGCCGCTTTTCGGCTGGCGGTAGAGGGGATGACGGCCCCGGCGCTAGTCTGAGTGGCGGGTGGCGAGCCCTGCGGAGATGACCGGCGGGCCGCCGGAACGACGGCCCGCGGCGCACGGAGTCGGATAGCCGGCTGCGGTGCGCCCTTGGCGTTCCGTTGAATGATATCGCGGTGGCGGTGATCGAGCGTCAGCAAGCACCGGACCCATGTGTTCACCTGTCGGGGCAAGCCGCTCCGCACGGCGAACACGAGGGCCTGGCGCGGGGCTCTCAAGGCCTGCGGGATCAAGGATTTCCGCTGGCACGACCTCAGGCACACCCGGGCGACATGGCTCCGGCAGAATGACGTGCCCACCTGGGTGCTTCAGGAGCTGGGAGGCTGGAAGAGCGAATCGATGGTGCGCCGTTACGCGCACATGTCGGTGAAGCACCTTCAGCCCTTTGCCGATCAGCTGATATTTTCCGGTCACAGAGGCTAAGCCCTTGGAAAGTCAGGAACCGGCAGGTCACAAAAATGGTCACAGTGGGGGCCGTCCGAGGCTCCAGCTGGTGGTAAGCAATTAGCGTATGTGCTTGAAAAGAAGGTGGTGGACGCACCAGGGCTCGAACCTGGGACCCGCTGATTAAGAGTCAGCTGCTCTACCAACTGAGCTATGCGTCCGCGCCTGTCGGGCAGAGCGGCCATCTAGGAGCGGCGGCGGCGGATTGCAACCGCGAGCCGGCGCCGAGCCCGCTCGGGGTGCTTCGAGACATGCTTCACCGGAGGCTCCGCTCTCCCCGCCAGCGCTCAATGGTCCGCCGTCACCGCCGCCAGCTCGTTGCCGGACGGATCGAGAAAGTGGAAGCGGCGGCCGCCCGGGAAGGCGAAGATCGGGCGGACGATGCGCCCGCCGGCCGCCTCGACCGCGGCCAGCGCCGACTCGAGGTCGGGAACCTCGATGACCGG
>DATHBY010000565.1:0-4263 GCA_035295885.1 Allosphingosinicella sp. | reverse complement strand
CCGATAATGTGCCGAGCCATCCGCTCCCATTGATCGTCGCGAAGAATGAGCCGATCCAATGCACCCATGACTGCCTCCAAAAGACAGTCTTGAATCAGACTTCTGCCCCAATGGGAATCCCAAGAGTCCACACAACCTAGGGCGCGATCCTGAATGAGATGCCGATGGCCGCCTTTTGCCGCAGCTCGCGACACCGGCCCGGCCGCGGCCGGCGACAAGCCCGGAGGATCGCGGCCCTGGCGCTGGCGCCGTTCCTCCTGCCCGGCTGCATCGCGGCAGAGGCCGGAACTCCTGCAGCCACCTACCATTGCGAGAATGGCACCTTCTTCAGCGCGGAGTTTTTCGGCCGGAGCGCGAGGGTGACGACTCTCCGGAACAGCTACCTTCTGGAACGGCGCCCCTCCTCCATCGGCCGCAAATTTTCGGCCGGGGACGTCTTCTTCATCCAGGATGAGGATCGCGCAGTCCTCGTCGGCGCCGCCGACGGGCCCTACCGGCGCTGCGCCGAGCGCTAGGCCCTCGTCAGGCATTCAGCCGGTAGCCGACGCCCGGCTCCGTCAGGAGCAGGCGGGGCTCGGCGGGATCTTCCTCCAGCTTCTGTCGAAGCAGCGCGATGTAGCTGCGCAGATACTGGGTGTCGGCGCCGGGATCGCCCCATCCGGCCAGCAGCAGGTGGCGGTGGGTGACCACCTGGCCCGAATGGGCCGCCAGGGCGCACAGGAGGTCGTATTCCTTCGGCGACAGCTTCACCTCGTCGCCCATCAGGCGCACCTCGCGGCGGCGGTAGTCGATGGTGAGGTCGCCGCCCGCGAAAACATCCTTCTTAGGCGAGCGGGACGAGATCCGCCGCTCCGCCGCGCGGATTCGGGCCATCAGGACGTCGATGTTGAAGGGCTTGTCGACATAGTCGTCGGCGCCCGCGTCGAGGGCGGAGACCTTTTCCGCTTCCTGATGACGGGCCGAGAGCACGATGATGGCCAATTCACCCAGGTTGCGCAGGCTGGGGATCAAATCTTTTCCGTCCGCGTCCGGAAGGCCGAGGTCGAGGAGCACGAGGTCCACCGCATGCTCCTTCGCCGCCTTCAGCCCCTCGACGGCGGTGGCCGCGGTCACGACGACGGAGCCGGTGGCGGTGAGCACGGGCCTAAGCACCCTCGCGATCGCCGGTTCGTCGTCGAGGATGAGGATCCGCGCCGACACGCTACTCGCCCTTCCTGGTCTCGAGGGGCAGCCTGATGCTGATCCTGGTGCCGCCGCAGACATCGTCGGCTCGGGCGGCGATCGAGCCGCCGAAGGCCTCCGTGAACCCCCTGGCGATCGACAGGCCAAGGCCGCTTCCTTCGTGCGACGACGGCGGCTGGGCGCGGTAGAAGCGGTTGAAGACCCGTTCCTCGTCGCCAGGGGCGATGCCCGGGCCTTCGTCCAGTATGTCTATCAGGAGGTGGCCGTCCTCCACATCGGCGGCGACGGCGATCGACGATCGCTCCGGGCTGTAGTGAACGGCATTCTCCAGCACATTGTAGAAAACCTGCTCCAGCATCACCGGGTCCGCCCGCACCAGCGCCGAATCGACCCGGTAGCATTTCACGATCCCCCTCTCCCCGGCGACGTTGCGGGCCCGGGAGATCGCAGTCCCCAGAACCTCGAAAGCGTCGCATTCGGTGAAGTGCTTGGGATCGAGTCCGCCCTGGAGTCGGCCGAGGTTCAGGAGGTTGGTGGTGTAGCGGTTAAGCCGCTCGCATTGCTCGCGGATCGTTGCCAGCAGGTCCCCGCGCACTTCGGCCGGCAGCTCGTAGCTGGCGAGGCTGCTCGCCGAGGCCGAGATGGCGCTCAAGGGCGTCCGCATGTCGTGGGACACGGAGGAAAGCAGCGCCGTCTTGAACTCCTCGGACCGCTTGATCAGCTCCGCCTCGGACAGCTGCTCGAGGAGCAGGCAGCGCTCGAGAGTGATGCTCAGCACGTTGACGAACGCCTCGAGGTCCTGGTCCCGCTGCCTCGCGCGCGACCCCGGGGCCTGGGGCAGGACCAGGGCGCCCACCGGGCCCGCTCCCGTGGCGAGGAGGAGGGCCAGACTGTCCGCGAGCGCGAGCCTGACGACCCCGCTGGCGACGAGCTCCCGTGCCAGCTCGATCCCCTTCCCCGGCCCCTCGACAGGGACCGGCTCGCCGTCCTTCACGACATAGAGCTCGGGGGCGGTCCGTCCGATCGAGCGGACGAAGGCCTGGATTGCGGCCGGGATCTGGTCGACGTGGACGGCGGACTGCAGCCGCTGGCTGAGGTCGAGAAGGGCCTTGAGCTGAAGGTTCGCGGTCTCGGCCGCGAGGGCCCGCTCCTTGAGCCGCCCTGCAAGCAGCGCGGACGCCGCCGCGCTCAGGTTGAAGCCGATCAAGGGGACATATTCCTCGGCCGAGACCAGGCTGAAGCGGAAGACGGGGTCGCTGATGAAGAAATTGTAGATGAGCGACGCTGCGAGGGCCCCGGCCAGCCCGCCCCTTATGCCCGCCAGTCCGCCGACCAGGGTGACTCCCAGGAGATAGAGGATGGCCGCGGTCAGCGGCAGCTGCGCTCGCTGGGCCGCGATCGCCGCCGCGGTCGCCAGCAGGAAGATGAAGACGGCGAGCGCCTGCGCCGGAACCCGGCCGGTCGGGATCGAGCGGGCCCCCTCGCGCCACGGCCGCGCGGCATTGCGGATGCTTCCAGCTCCCATGTCTCGAATACGTGTCGCCGGAAAGCCCTGCTTCCGGCGGCGCGATATCTCTCCCTCGTCGCCTTCACGGCCCCTGTACGACAATGGCCGCCGGACGTGACCATGGAATTCCTATGTTCCGGGCCGGGCGGCATAGGAAATCCGTGCAAACGCCGCGAAGGCGGCATCTGGTAGTCGCTCCGACATGTCGTTCCTGAACTACATCCACACCCGGCGATACAATTTCGGCCGAGGGGCCGAGAGCAGCTGGGCGTTCATCGCCGCGGCCCGGGGCGATCCCGATTTCCCCGACACCCGCTCGTGGCGGGAGCTGAGGGACTATCTGGTCGAATCGGACATGGACGACATGCTGGACGCCGCGAGCGTGGTCTGGCGGACCTACCAGCGCCGGGTCCAGAAGGGCGAGTTCGCGCTCCCCGACCCTGCGCCGTGGGCCGGACTCCAGCGCGACCCCGACGCCGCCCGTGCGGGGCGCCGGCGCGATTCCCGCCAGCCGCCGGAATTCTCGCTTCAGCAGCTCGGCTAGCGGCGCCCCGGCGCGCTCTTTCGCGGATCGGCTCGACCGCGGCCCGCTCCTCCGGCCTTTCGTCCTTGCCCCTTTCCGATCGGTGAGCTTGCCCGTCATACGCGGAAACGGCCTTGTCGGTCGCGCAGGCCAGGGCCGCCTCGACGCTCGGGCCGAAACTCCCACTCATCGAATCCGGTCCGATTCAGGGGCGCGCGTGGGGCGGGTAACCCGCATTTAGACTTTGTCCTATTGTGATGGAAGCGACGCGTTCGTCATGCCGGACTTGATCCGGCATCCACCTTCTTCCTCCACCGGGATTGAGAAAGAGGTGGACCCCGGATCAGGTCCGGGGTGACGATTCTGCTTCGGCAGGACAAAGTCTAGGCGGCGTGTCATAGCGGGACAATTGACTTTGCCCCATTGCCCGCTCGTGAAAGCCCGGCATTCAGCTGGCTGGCGTGCCCAGCTCGGCGCGTCCGACACAGGAGCAGACAAGATGCGTGAACTTCGCAACGACGAACTGAAGGCCGTCAGCGGCGCTGGCAACAAGCCCGCCAGCCATCCCTTCCCGCCGGGCCAGCACCCGAGCCGCCGTAATCCCGCGCACGCCCCTGGCGAGAGCTACAAGGGACCGGCCGACAAGAATTTCGGCCCCAAATAGGCTTCGGCCGTCCACTGAAACCGACCGTCCTACCGTCGGTTCTGGCAATACGGCTCTTGGCCGTACGCTACGCAGATAAACTTCTCTCCGTGAGGCGCCCCGGTCCCGATCGATGGCCGGGGCGTCTTGCCGTGTGCACGAATCGAAGAACCGGAGCCGAACGTCGCACCCGGCTTCTGCCCGTATTGGGAGCGATCCGGTCCGATCGGATAGCGAATCAGTTCGCATGCAAGATTTATAAAGCAGTCTAGACTTTGTCCTGCCGAAGCAGAATCGTCACCCCGGACTTGATCCGGGGTCCACCTTTTTCTCAATCCCAGTGGAGGAAGAAGGTGGATGCCGGATCAAGTCCGGCATGACGAATGCCTCGCTTCCATCACAATAGGA
>DATHBY010000564.1:0-6542 GCA_035295885.1 Allosphingosinicella sp. | reverse complement strand
TCCCGCTTCCGCAGGCTGGTGCGGTTGACGTTCGAGTCGTAGCCATAATGTTCGAAATCGCCGCTCGAAACGCAGTCTCCGTTGACGGTTCCCGCCGAGGCCAGAGCCGTCGCCTGGGTCGCCGGGTTGTAGGCGGATGGCCCTGTCCGCGCGGGCAGGATCCAGCATTGCAGCCGGTCGAAGCCGTCATAGCGCATCTCGTTGCGATTGCCCTTCGCGTCGATCAGCCACTTGAGCTTGCCGTTCGGAGTGTAGGCGCGGGTCGCCTCGGCGACCGTATCGTTGCCTCCCGTGCCGACGCCCTTCAAGCTCTGTACCAGCCGGCCGGCCGCGTCATGAACGCTCCTGACGATTCGGTCCGGTCCATGGACCGGGTGGGCCGTTCCCGATGCGCAGGTGTCTGCCAGGCGGGTCGCCCAGACATCCGGGTTCATCCGTACCGCAGTGCATCGCGGCCGGCCCGCCGGATCATAATCATGTTCTCTTACCGTCTCCAGCAAGAGTGGACCCGATCCGTCCGAGGCAGTTCCGCTAAGGCTCTCCTTCAGCTTGCGGTCGAGCGGGTCGAAGAGCGTGTCGATGACCTGAAACACTGTAAAGCCGGTCCAGTCCTTGGGCGCCACCGCTGGACCTTGCCAGGCGGCGAGTTCGCCTTTCTCGACCCTGGTGGGCCGGCCGGCCGCGTCGTAGGTGGTGCGCACAGCCGAGTAGCGGAGCGGGCCGATATCTCCGTCCGGATCCGGCGCGAGGGTCCCGGTCATCCGCCGCATTGCGTCATAACGCAGCTCGTGAGTGAAGTCGGACGGGCCGCTCTGCGCCTGAGCGATGGCGGCTGGCGCGGCAAAGGCCAGCAGGGCCAGCTTGAATATCGTCTTCACGAGGGGTTCTCCGGTCCCTGGCAGGTTGACCGGCCCGCGCGGGGGCTGGTGTCGCTGATGCGGTTGCCGAGCGCGTCGTAGCCGTAGCAAGTGCGCAGGCTCAGCCCGTCCGCACTCACTACGATGCCGCGCAGCAACAGGTTGGTGGCTTGCCCGGTGGTGCCGTAATCGTAGGTGGTGACCACCTCGTCGCCGGGGGTCGCGCAGGGCGCGGTGGGATTTCCGGTCGCCTGGCTCGATCTGCAGTAGGCCCGCCGCGTCAGCAGCCAGACCGGCTCGGTCGCGGCATGGCCACCGCCGGCGGTTTTCACGAGGCCGGTGCGCTGCTCGTAGCCGTAACGCGTCTGCTGCTGCACCCCGTTCGAGTCGGTTGGGCCGGTTCGGACGCTCAGCCCGCCATGCTCAGGTGCATAGGCAAAGTCGGTGCGGGCCTGCCGCGCGTCCAAGACATAATCGGGCTTGTTACAGGTTTTCGGATTGCCGCACGTGTCCGGGAAATAGGCCGTCTCCGCCAGTGGCGCGAATTGAAATCCGGTTTTCGGAATCGCGGTCCGCGTTCGGATATTGCCTCGGGCGTCATAGCCGAACTCGACCTTATCCCCCTCGGGCGAAGTGACCCGGATCGGTCGGATAAGGGCGTCGTAATCGTAGCCTGTCGTATTGCCGATCGGATCGGTCGCAGCGAGGATCGCGCCGCGGTAGCGGAGCGGTCGGACTTGCGCATCATACCAATATTTCTGGTGCCTTGTCTTGAAGACGAAGCGGTGATCCAGCGGATCTTCGACCGTTGTCAGCTCCACATAAGGCGGTGGTGGCGGGCAGGTGGCGCAGGTATAATCTTGGATATAGTCGTAGCGCGCGCCGGCACGCAGCACGGCTGTAACCCGCGGCTGAGTGTACGTATCGCCGTCGGTGTATTGAACCTCGGTATCGTCGATCGCGAGGCCCGGCCGCCGCACTTTGACAAGCAGGGGAACGTGATTGTAGTCGTAGCGCCATACACCGCCGGCGGGTTCCGTCACCGTCTCGAAATGGCCGTCGTTTGTCAATGCAAAGGCGATTTGAGCAGCCGGCCAGGCGCCGGTGAGGGCGCAATGATCGGCAGTCGGCTCGCAATATTCCACACTGTTATTGATCGCGACGACACGGCTCACCCGCCGCCAGTTGCGACCGTAGGCATCGAGCAGGACATCGGTGTCATAGCTGAGCTTGATCTGGTAGCCCCGACTGCTGGTGACCGACTGGATCCGCGAATGTTTCTTGCAAGGGGCTGAGTTGCAATCGGTATCGATGCGATAGTGGAAGGTGATCAGGGTCCCATCCGGATGGCGTATGTCCAGCAGCCGCGTGTCGGGCAGATATTCGAACGCGGAAGGCTCCTGTTGGAAGCGCGCAACTTTGCCCTCGCGCGTCGTGTAGACGTATACGCCATTGACGAGGGCCAAAGTCGATCCGTTTCCCTCCAGGTCGTCCGAGATGCCCTCCAGCGTCACCCTCGTCCCGATGTCCGTGTGCGAGACTGATCCGGAGAGATTGTCGGTCCACTCCTCCCCTAAATATTGGCGGGTGTAATGGAGGCCCGCGGCGCCGGGCCCTCCAATCGAGACCAGTGTTTGGCTGTAGTTGAATGTGCCGTAAACGAGGTCGACGCCATTCTCGTCGATGTTTCTATGCATCGGAGGCGCGCCTAGTCCCGGCTCCGCCTCCGGCCCGGCGGGAGGGGAAACGGAAGTGGCGCTCGCCCGCTCGCCCTCTTCCAAACGCAGGGCGTCGCCAGGTTCGGCATCTTTTTCGGGCCGGTCGTCTTCTGAGCTTTCCGGCGCCGTGGCTGGTGCCGCCATGGCCTCGGGAGAGGGGTCTTGAGACGGAGGCGGGGCTTTTGCCTCTGTCGGGGGATTGACCTGCCCTGCCGCTGGTTGAGCGGCGACGCCGCAAAGCGCGGTGCCCCCGAGCAGGGCGCAGGACAGTGTTCGCGCCCGCAAGGATGTCCTCGTCATCTTGTGCCCTTCTCGATATCTCCCCAATGTGGGGGAACACAAACAGAACATAGGAAATCCTACATTGCAAATCCTATTTCGATAGGAATATACCTATCAACTGGAAGGCCTATCGAGGGACGGGTCCCGCAGGGAACGCGCAGGGAGAAGAGCGAGAAGACTGCCTTACGAAAGCCGCGTTCAGCACCGTCCCCCGCGACTGATCGATTTTTCCGCTCAAACTGACCGGTTTTCCTTGCTTCCGTCGATGGCCGGCAGGGCCTAGGCGCGATCCGGAAAACCCGCGCGCAACGGAGGCGAGGAACATGGACGCAAAGACTGGCGAAATGGGCGGCTGCCCGGTGGAGCGGCCGACGACGGTGCGCTCGCTGCTCGGCCGGACCAACCGCGACTGGTGGCCCGAGGCGCTTCCCCTCGAGATCCTCAACCAGGGCGGACTGTCTCCCGATCCGATGGGCGCCGACTTCAGCTATGCCGAGGCCTTCAACGCGCTCGATTACCAGGCGCTCAAGAACGATCTGAAGGCTCTGATGACGGACATCCAGCCCTGGTGGCCGGCCGATTACGGCCATTACGGGCCGCTCTTCATCCGGATGGCCTGGCACGCCGCAGGCACCTACCGGACCGCCGACGGGCGCGGCGGAGCCAACAGCGGCCAGCAGCGCTTCGCTCCGCTCAATTCCTGGCCCGACAACGGCAATCTCGACAAGGCCCGGCGGCTGCTGTGGCCGGTCAAGCGCAAATACGGCAGGAACATCAGCTGGGCCGACCTCTTCATCCTCGCCGGCAACGTCGCGATCGAGTCGATGGGCGGCCCGGTCTTCGGCTTCGGCGGCGGCCGCCAGGACGTGTTCGAGCCGGAGCGCGACATCTACTGGGGCTCCGAGGAGCAGTTCGTCGGGCAGCCGGGCAACAAGACCCGGATCCTGCCCGAGGAGCAGCTCGAGCTCGAGCATCCGCTGGCCGCGATCCAGATGGGGCTCATCTACGTCAATCCGGAAGGTCCCGGCGGGGTCCCCGACCCGCTCCAGTCCGCCCGCGACATCAAGATCACCTTCGAGCGGATGGCGATGAACCATGAGGAGACCGTCGCCCTCACCGCCGGCGGCCACACGTTCGGCAAGGCGCACGGCGCGGGCGATCCGAGCCTGGTCGACGCCGCCCCCGAGGCGGCCGACATCGCGCTCCAGGGCCTGGGCTGGGCGAGCGCCCACGAAAGCGGCTTCGGCGAGCATACGATCACCAGCGGAATCGAGGGTTCGTGGGTGAACACTCCGACCGAATGGTCGGAAAATTATTTCCGGCTGCTGCTCGACTATGAATATGAGCTCGTCCGCTCGCCCGCGGGGGCCCAGCAATGGCAGCCGATCGGCCAGAAGCCGGAAGACATGGCTCCGGCCGCTCACGATCCGTCGAAGCGGGTCCCGACGATGATGACGACGGCCGACATGGCGCTTCGGGAGGACCCCGAGTTCCGGGCGATCTCGGAGAAGTTCCGCAGCGACCACGAGGCCTTCAGGGACGCGTTCGCACGCGCCTGGTTCAAGCTCACCCACCGCGACATGGGTCCCAGGGTCCGCTACCTCGGGCCGGAAGTGCCGCAGGAGGATCTCATCTGGCAGGATCCGGTGCCTGCAGGAAGCGCTCCGTCCGACTCGGATGTCTCTGGTTTCAAAGCGAAAATCCTCGACTCCGGATTCAGCGTCGGCAAGCTCGTCAAGACCGCCTGGGCTTCGGCTTCCACCTATCGCCGGTCCGACCATCGCGGCGGCGCCAACGGCGCCCGGATCCGGCTCGAGCCGCAGCGCGGCTGGGCGGTCAACGAGCCGGAGGAGCTGGGTGCAATACTGGCCCGGATCGACGAGCTTCGCGGATCGCTGTCGATGGCCGACGCGATCGTCCTCGCCGGCACCGCGGCGGTCGAGAAGGCGGCGAGGGACGCCGGCTTCGACGTCGAAATCCCCTTCGCCGGCGGCCGCGGCGACGCCAGCCAGGACTGGACCGACGCCGAGAGCTTCGCGGTCATGGAGCCTGTGGCGGACGGCTTCCGCAACTATCTGAAGACCAAGCACAGCGTGAAGACCGAGGAGCTGCTTCTCGACCGCGCCTCGCTGCTGGGCCTGTCGGTGCCGGAGATGACGGTGCTGCTCGGCGGGCTTCGGGTGCTCGGCGCCAATCACGGGGACCGGCCGGAGGGCGTCTTCACCAGCCGCAAGGGGCAGCTCACCAACGATTTCTTCGTCAACCTCCTCGACAACGACACCTTCTGGCAGGTCGTCGACGAGAGCGGCGACGAGGAGTTCATCGGTTACGACCGCGCCGGCCGGCGGGAGAAGTGGCGGGCGACCCGGACCGACCTCATCTTCGGAGCGAACAGCCAGCTTCGCGCCGTCGCCGAAGTCTATGCCGAGAAGGGCCATGAGGAGAAGTTCGTGTGCGACTTCGTGAGCGCATGGACCAAGGTGATGAACGCCGATCGCTTCGACCTGCCGCAGAACCCGGACAGCGTCGAGCCGATCGGAATAGCGGAGCCGGCGCAATAGTGGGCGAAGGCCGTCATTGCGAGGAGTGAAGCGACGAAGCAATCCAGTCACCGGCGCTTGCGCAGCTGGATCGCTTCGCTACGCTCGCAATGACGGTATTGCGAGGGAGGAGCCCCATGCGGCGCTGCGAAATCGGCGGACTTGACCCCAGTCGGCAATATTGGGTGCCCGCCGTCGTTGCGCCTCAACGAAACTGGTCCGGCGTCCCCGGCTGCCGCAGGGGCGCGCGCTTCCTGGTCGACGGCCGGACGTTCCGGCCGAGCCGGGAAGAGTTCGAGACCTTTGATACCGAATTCGCCTGCCTCGGCTGGATCATGCGCCACCGCAGCCAGCTCAACCGCACCCTGTGCGGAGTCAGGATCAAGGCGGTCCCGCTGGACCGTTGGCTTCTTGGGCTGGACTAAGCTCCCCGATGATCCGGCTCAAAGCGGCGGCGAGCAGCTGGAACTCGGTTTCGCGCGGGCTCGAGCGGCGCCAGATCAAGGCGATCTGACGGAAGCCGTGGTCGGAACGGAGCGGCTTCGCCTCGACCCTCGTGCCCTCGAGTATCCCGGCCTCTATGGCCATGGAGGGGATGAAGGTCACTCCGAGGCCGTTGTCGACCATCTGCACCAGCGTGTGGAGCGAGGTACCCATCATCGCCGCATGGGCGCGCAGATCGGGACGGTTGCAGGCCGACAGCGCATGGTCCTTGAGGCAATGACCGTCCTCGAGCAGGAGAAGCCGGTTCTCGTCGATCGCTCCGGCTTCGACCTCGGCGCCGTTCGGAGCGTCGCCGCCCGGGAAGGCGACGAAGAGCGGATCGTCGAACAAGGCGGCCGAGGCGACGTCGCCGCAGGCATAGGGCAAGGCGAGCAGCACGCAGTCGAGCTGGCCCCGCTGAAGCGCATCGCAGGCCGACTGGCTGGTCTCCTCGCGAAGGTAGAGCTTGAGCTTGGGCCATTCGCGCCGGAGCACCGGCAGCATCGCGGGCAGCAGGAAGGGGGCGATGGTCGGGATGACCCCCATCCTCAGGTCGCCGGTCAGGGGCTGGCCGGCCGCCCGCGCCATGTCGGCGAGCTCCTCCGCCTCGCGAAGCACGCGCCGCGCCTTGTCCGCGATCCGCGCGCCCAGTGGAGTGAAGC
>DATHBY010000563.1:0-1835 GCA_035295885.1 Allosphingosinicella sp. | reverse complement strand
GAGGCGGACCACCGGCCGCGCCTCTTTGGGCAGGCGAAGGGTGAATTCGTTGAAGAAGGCGTGGTTGACCAGCTCGACCCCGGCCACCCTCTCCAGCCGTTCGGCCGCCGCCGAGGCGCGGGCGTGGTTGACCTCGGCCAGCCGCCTCAGCCCAGTCTCGCCGAGTAGGGTCATGTGGATCGAGAAAGCCAGCGCGCACAGGCCGGAATTGGTGCAGATGTTCGAGGTCGCCTTCTCGCGGCGGATATGCTGCTCGCGGGTCGACAGGGTGAGGACGAAGCCGCGCTTGCCCTCGGCATCGACCGTCGCGCCGGCCAGCCGCCCCGGCATCTGCCGGACATATTTGTGCGCGCAAGCGAACAGTCCGACATAGGGCCCGCCGAAGTTGAGGCCGACCCCGATCGACTGGCCCTCGCCGACAACGATGTCCGCGCCCATCTCGCCGGGCGGGCGGATCAGGCCGAGCGCCACCGGCTCGGTCACCACCGCGATCAGCAGTGCGCCTTTCTCATGCGCCCGCTCCGCAAGCCCGGAAAGATCGCCGATCCGGCCGAGGATGTCGGGATATTGGACGACGACGCAGCTGGTCTCGCCGTCGATGGCGTCGAGCAGCCGGCTCGTGTCGGGCTCCGGCTGAAGCCCGGGCAGATCCGCTTCCAGGACGTCACCCGTGAACCCGGCCATGGTCCGGGCGACCGACACATAATGCGGGTGGAGCCCGGGTGAGAGGATCGCCTTGCCGCGCCGGGTGATCCGACGCGCCATCCCGATCGCCTCCCAGCAGGCGGTCGAGCCGTCGTACATCGAGGCGTTGGCGACGTCGCAGCCGTAGAGCCGGGCGACCTGGGTCTGGAACTCGAACAGGGCCTGCAAGGTGCCCTGGGCGATCTCGGGCTGGTAGGGCGTGTAGCTGGTCAGGAACTCGCCGCGCTGGATCAGGTGGTCGACGGAGGCGGGAATGTGATGCCGGTAGGCGCCGCAGCCGAGGAAGAAGGGCGCCTCGCCCGCGACCAGGTTCCTGCGCGAAAGCCGGGCGAGCTCGCGCTCCACCGCCATCTCGCTGAGATGGTCGGGCAGGCCCTCGATCTTTCCCTGAAGCCGCGCCGCCTCGGGCACGTCGACGAACAATTCGTCGATCGACGAAGCGCCGACCGCTCGAAGCATTTCCTGCCGATCGGAGTCGGCGAGTGGGAGGTATCTCATCTTCTACTCCGTCACCCCAGCGAAAGCCGGGGTCCATGCTGAGTCCTTGCAGCCGACAGGCGCCCTATGGATTCCAGCTTGCGCTGGAATGACGGGCGCGCTCATTCCAAAGGCTTCCTCATCGTGAAGCGCAGCCGAACATAATCGGCGACCCAGCTTCCGTCGGCCTGCTGGAGCTTCGGCTGAAGCCGGGCCTCCACCGCCGCGGCGACCTCCTCGCGCGCCGTCGCCGGCACCCCGGCGACTTCGAGCCAGCCGGCCCGGAATGTCCCGACCCACGCTGCGACCCCCGCCGGCAGCGGAGTCGGGCGGGGGATGAGGCTGGCCTGGATTCCGGTGAAGCCGGCGCAGGCATAGAGGCGGACGAATTCCTCGACTCCGGGATACCATTGCGGGTCCTCGGCCGGCACCGCGTAGCCGCGCTCGCCCAGCTCCGCCCGGATTCCGTTGCGAAGGGTGGCGATATTCCCCTCCCCGCCCATCTCGCCGGCGAAGCGCCCGCCGGGCTTCAGCACCGAGAACACGCCCGACGCGACGGCGTCGGGATCGAGCATCCAGTGCAGCGCCGCGTTCGAGAAGGCGGCGTCGAACTGGCCGAAGCGGGCGCCCTGGCCCTCGAGATCGAGCGCCTG
>DATHBY010000562.1:0-2063 GCA_035295885.1 Allosphingosinicella sp. | reverse complement strand
CATGGCGAAATGAACGGGATCGAGACCGGCGGATCGCGCCAGCGGTTCGAGGATCGTGCCGACGATGATGATGGCCGGGATGGCGTCGAGGAAGCACCCGACGACCAGGAACACGAATGAAATGAAAAAGCCCGTTCCGATGGGTCCCAGTTCCCATGCCGAGACGCCGGCCAGGATGGCTCTCGGAATCTGGTAATAGGCGAGCAGCCACCCGAACGCGCTGGCGGTGCCGACGCAGAACAGCGCGACGCCGGTGAACTTGCCGGTGTCGATGAGCGCATCCTTCAAGCCGCGCAGGTCCATCTCGCGGTAGATCAGGAGCGAGAGGAAGCCGGCATAGAGCACGGCGATGCAGGCCGATTCGGTCGCCGTGAACCAGCCGAAGAGCTTGCCGCCGATGATGATCAGGGGGGTCATCAGGGCCGGCAGGGAGACCGCCATGGAAGCCAGCAAAGCGCCCCAGGTGGCGCGCGCATAGGTCGGATAGCCTCGCGCTTTCGCATAGGCATGAACGGTCGCCATCTGGGCGAGCGCGATCAGCAGCCCGGGAATGATGCCCGCGAGGAAGAGCGCTCCGATGGACACCGTGAGCACGCCGCCCCACACGATCATGAGGATCGAGGGCGGGATGATCACGGCAAGCACCGCCGACACGGCCGTGATGGCGACGGAGAACGAATCGTCGTAGCCCTCCTTGCGCTGCGCCTCGATGAAGATCTTCGACTGGCTGGCCGCGTCGGCCGTCGACGATCCGGAAATGCCCGCGAAGAAGAACGAGAGGACCACGTTGATCTGGGCAAGCCCGCCGGGGAAGTGTCCGACCATGGTGCGCGACAGGGTCATCAGCCGGTCGGTGATGCCGCCCACGTTCATGAGGTTCGCGGTGAGCAGGAAGAACGGGACCGCCAGCAGGATGAAGGAGTTGTAGGCGTTGAAGGTTTCCTGAACGAGGGTCACGGCCGAAAGCCGCGGTTCGATGACCAGGATCGGCAGGCAGGCGAGCGCAAGGGCGAAGGCGACCGGAACGCGCAAGGTCATCATGGCGAAGAAGATGCCGAACAGGATCAGAGCCGCCTCGTTCGGCGACAGCACGGCGCCGGTCATCGGATGGCTCCCTCGGGGCTCGGAACAGGGTCGGCCGGCGGAAGGGGCCTGCGGCCGATCAGGGCGTTGAACTCGTCCCACATCTGCTCGCCGAGAAAGATCAGCCAGGTGAAGCCTGCGATCGGCCAGGCGATGTGGATGAGCCAAAGCGGCAGTTCCGCAAGTTCGGAGGTGCGGTACCAGGCAAACCGCGTGAACTCGATGCCGGACCACACGAACACGAGGGCGATGAGGAGCACGCCGAAGCGCGACGCGAGCCGGATGGCCGCTTCCGGCCGGCCCGACAGGATGGGCCAGACGTCAACCTCGAAATGGCTGCTCTCGCGCACGCCGATCATGGCGCCGATCATCACGGTCCAGACCAGGAGGAAGCGCGCCAGTTCCTCGGTCGAGATATAGTGGGGAATGAGGGAGGTGAAGCGCGAGAAGATCTGGAGGGCGACGGGCAGAACCAGGATCGCAACGGCGATCATCAGGACCCATGACAGGAAGGCGCTGTACCAGCGCGTCACCTTGCGCCACACACTTCGCGCCTGCGAGACGGCTTCAGCCATGGGCCCCCCGATTCCGGTTTTCAGAGTTTGGTCGAGCCGCCCGCGAGAGGCGCGGGAGGAGAACGGCACGTTGCGGCCCGCATTGATGCTCGGCATAGACCACGGGGACACGAGCCGGTGCCATGCGGGCCGGGCGTCTTCCGGCCCGCATGGTCGAGGCCGCTACTTGATCTCGTTGATCTTCTTGAGGATGTCCTCGGCGCCGATCTCCTTGGCGTATTCGGCCATTACCGGATCGACAAGCTTCTTCATCTGGTCCCGGTCCTTGAACGCGATGCGCTTCAACCGACCGGCCTTCTCGAGCGCTTCGAGCTTGGCGGAGTCCTCGCTCGACTCGATCTGGCGGCCGTGCGCTCCGGCTTCCTTGCCGGCCTTGATGACGCATTGCTGCAGGTCGGCCGGAAG
>DATHBY010000561.1:0-3831 GCA_035295885.1 Allosphingosinicella sp. | reverse complement strand
CACTGCTGCCGGTGGCGCTGCTGGCGATGGCCGCTTACGCCTTGAAGCTGGTGGGCCGCGGCCGGCTCAAGGAGATCAACTACACCCTCCTCATCGGCCGCGGCATCGCTCCGCAGCGGCTCGAGCCGGTGATCGAGAGCTTCGCCGACCGCCAGCTCGCCGGCAACATCATGCCCGGCGCCCGCCGCGCGATCGCGGCGGACCGCGCCGCCGGGCGGCGGCTGGTCATGGCCACCGCCTCCTACCGACTCTACGCCGCCGCCATCGCCCGCCGGCTCGGCTTCGACGACGTCATCGCCACCGAGACCGGCCTCGACGCCGAGGGCCGGATCGTGGCGAGGATCGACGGCGCCAATTGCTACGGCCCGGCCAAGAAGGACATGATCCTCGCCTGGCTCCAGAGCGAGGGGCTGGAGCGCGAGGCCGTCCACATCCGCTTCTATTCCGACCATGTCTCCGACCACCACGTCCACCGCTGGGCCGACGAGGCGGTGGCGGCCAACGCGCATTCGCGGCTCGTCAGGCTGGCGAAGGCGGAAGGCTGGGAAGTGGTGGATTGGGGGAAGGAGGAGATCGGATGCGACACCCCCACCCGTTCGGCCTGACCCTTTTCCTTCGATACGCGTCTTCGCCAGGCTCAGCCGCTGCTCAGCATTCCCCACCTCTTCACGGCAGGGAGATGAGTTACGCCGCCCCCGGCCGGCATTTCATCAGCGGCTGGATCCTCGTCCCGAACGCTTCCGTCCCCTCGATGAAGTCGTCGAACGTCAGCAGCACCCCGCCAGTATTCGGCACCGTGCTCGCCTCGTCGAGCATGCGGGCGACGTTCTCGTAGGAACCGACCAGGGTGCCCATGTTCAAATTCACCGCGCTCTCCCTGTCGGCGAGCTGGCGAACGTTGGTGGTGTCGCTGGTCTTGTCGGCCGCGCCCTGGAAGCCGAGCCAGGCGACCGCCTCCTCGTCCACGCCCTCGCGGTACGAGATCCACTTCTCCATCGCCTCCTCGTCGGTCTCGGCGGCGATGACCATGAACAAAGCGTAGATCCTGACGTCGCGGCCGGTCTTGGCCGTCGCCGCCATCAGCCGCTCGTTGTTGGCGGCGAAGGCGGCGGGGGTATTGACCCCCTTGCCGAGGCAGAAGGCATAGTCGGCATATTGCGCCGAGAAAGCGAGGCCCTCGTCCGAGCTGCCGGCGCAGATGATCTTCATCTCGCCCTCCGGCACCGGGCGAACCCGGCAATCCTCCATCCGGTAATATTCGCCCTTGAAGTCGGAGACTCCGGTTTCCCACAGCTCGCGCAGGATATGGGCATATTCGCCGAGCATTTGATAGCGGTTGCGGAAATGCTCGTCGCCCGGCCACAGCCCCATCTGGCTGTATTCGGGCCGCTGCCAGCCGGTGATCAGGTTGAGGCCGAAGCGGCCGTGGCTGATCGAATCGATCGTGTTGCACATCCGGGCGGCGAAGGCGGGCGGGATGACGAGGGTCGGGCAGGTCGCGTAGACCCTGATCTTCTCGGTGACGGCGGCGAGCCCCGCCATCAGGGTGAAGCTTTCCAGCCCATATTCCCAGAACTGGGTCTTCCCGCCGAAGCCCCTCAGCTTGATCATCGAGAGGAGGAAATCGACCCCGTATTTCTCGGCGCGAAGCGCGATGTCCTTGTTGAGGTCGAAGCTCGGCATATACTGGGGCGAGTTCTCGCTGATCAGCCAGCCGTTGTTGTTGATCGGAACGAAGATGCCGACTTCCATCATGAAGCTCCTAGAAATGGGGCGCCGGCGAGCCAGCGGGGAATGCTCTCGTTGAAGCGGTCGGGGTCGGTCATGTTGCAGGCATGGCCGCCCCACGTGAAGTGAATCCCCGTGCCGCAGTTATCGTTCGAGAGCCGGTCCACGATCCGGCTGGAGGCGATCGAGGGTACGAGAATGTCGTCTTCGGCAGAAACGGCTAGAAGCGGCGCGCGTATTTCGCCGATGCGATCCTGAAGGTCGAACGCGCGAAGGGCGGCGATCCGCTTCTCGACGGTGGCCGGGCCCGGGAAATGCCCCAGTTGCTCAGCGGCATCCAGCTCCAGCTCGGCCTCATGAGAAGCAATCCAGTTCGCCGGGTAAAGGAAGATCGGCTGGGCCCGCACGAATGCGGCGGGACCGCTGTCCCGAAGCAGGGCGAGGCGGGTTTCGAAGCAGCGATCGGTGTGCGGCTCGAGACGGCCCCAGCCGTTCACCACGACGAGACGCCGGACCCGCTCCGGTTGGGCCAGGGCCAGGGCCATTCCGATCAGGCCGCCGGCGGCATGGCCGATGAAATGCGCCCGCTCGATCCCGAGGCCGTCGAGCAATGCGAGGACGTCCTCCGCCATGTCTTCGATGGAGAGGCTGTCCGGCAGTTTGCGGTCGCTCCGGCCGGTGCCGCGATGGTCGTAGAGGATCACCCGGTGGCGCTCGGCCAGGGCCGCGAGGTTCGGCCGCCAATAGGCGCCCGAGCCTCCCAGCCCCGCCGAGAGGATGAGCGGCGGAGCGTCCGCCGGGCCGTGCTCCTCGAAGTAGAGTCCGGCGATCACCCTGCGACGTGAGCCACGCTGGCGATCTCGACCACCAGCCCCGGCTTCACCAGCCCGCACTGGATGCAGTAGCGCGCCGGCTTGGCGCCGGGGAAATATTCGGCATAGACCGAGTTCATCGCCGGATAATCGGCCCAGTCGGTCAGGAAGATGTGGTTGAACGCGACGTCGGCCATGGTCGCTCCGGCGGCCTCGAGAGTGATCCGGATCGTCTCCAGCACGTGCCGGGTCTGAGCCTCGGCGTCGCCGGGATAGAGCACGGTCCCGCCCGGCCCGAGGGCCAGGGTGCCCGAGACATAGACGGTGCCGCCCGCTTTGGCTCCCGCCGAATAAGGCGCGATCGGGGTGGGGAATTGCGGCGGGTTGATCGATTCGAACGGCATTTTCTACTCCTCCGTCATTGCGAGCGAAGCGAAGCAATCCAGCTGCTCCGCCGCCCGGCTGGATTGCTTCGTCGCTACGCTCCTCGCAATGACGGTTCATCCGCTATCTGCCCGAACGCTCCGCAGAAATCCGCGACCGTCGAGACCCACCCGAAGAAGGTCTCGACATTGTAGACGCTCGCTTTCTGAAGATATTCCGGCCCCGCCTGATGGGTCGCGTCTTCGAGCATGATCCCGAAATATTCCAGGAAGAAGCCGTCGCGCAGAGTCGATTCGACGCAGACGTTGGTTGCGATCCCGACCAGCACGATGTTGCGTATGCCGCGCGAGCGAAGCACCGAATCGAGCTGCGAGTTGAAGAAGCCGGAATAGCGCGTCTTGGGCAGGATCAAGTCGCCTTCGTGCGGGGCGAGAGTCTCGACCAGCTCGTAATCCCAGCCGCCGCGGGCGAGCAGCTTGCCCTGAAGCTCCGGCCGCGCCCGCATCGTCTTGAGGGCATTGGACTTGTGCCAGTTGGGCGAGCCCGGGCCGCCGGCCTCGACATAGGCTTCGTCCCAGCCGTTCTGGAAATAGATGACGGGCAGGCCGGCGGCCCGGGCAGTCTCTACAACCTTGGCGCATTGCTCGACCACCGCCGCGGCGCCGCCGATGTCGAAGCCGGCGAGGTCGAGATAGCCGCCTTTCGACGCATAGGCATTCTGCATGTCGACGACGATGACGGCCGTCTCCTCGGCGGCCAGGCGGATCGGCTCGGGGCGAGCCGGAAGGGTGACGAGCCGCCGAGTCCTGCCTTCGCCTGCCGTGTCCACCGTCATGCGGGCGAATGTTGACCAGAAGCGGGTCCGGCACAAGCCATCGTCATGCCAGCGAAGTCTGGCATCCATGCC
>DATHBY010000560.1:0-9753 GCA_035295885.1 Allosphingosinicella sp. | reverse complement strand
AGGGCCCGAAGCCCGGGAGTGTTGGGCGAGGAGATGTTGATCGTCAGATAATCGGCGAAGGACGACATCTCCCGGACCCCCGCGGCATAATCCGCCACCCGGTCCGCGCTGTCCTTGTTGGCGCCGATATTGACTCCGACGATGCCGCGCCGGCGCCGGGCGAGCCGGGCCTTCGCCGCGTCGAAGCCGCCGTTGTTGAACCCCATCCGGTTGATCGCCGCCCGGTCCGCGGGGAGCCGGAACAGCCGGGGCCGTGGATTGCCCGCCTGTGGCCGCGGGGTGAGAGTGCCCACCTCGACGAAGCCGAAGCCGAAGCCGAGCATCTGCCCATGCACCTCGGCATCCTTGTCGAACCCTGCGGCGAGGCCGATGGGGTTGGGGAAATCGAGCCCGGCGACCCGTATGGCGAGGCGGGGGTCCTCCTTCGCCGGTTCTCCCGGGGGAACCGCCCTGAGCGCCCGGATGGTGAGACGATGCGCCCGCTCCGCGTCGAGCGCGAAGACGAGCGGGCGGACCAGAGGGTAGAGCGCCATGGCCGGGCCTATGGCACCCGCCGCACCATCCGTCACCCCGGCGAAGGCTGGGGTCTATGATGAGTCGGCATGAATGCCAGCCTTCGCCGGCATGACGGGGTTGATTTCTCCCTTCTCCGCCGCCACATGCCAATCGGAATGAATTGGTCCGATTAGCTCATGCGTCTCACCTCCCTCGCCGATTATGCCGTCGTCGTGATGGCCGCCGCCGCCCGCCGGCCCGCGGGCGCGCGCCTTTCGGCGGGCCTGCTGGCCGAGGAGACCGGAGTTCCTGTGCCGACTGCGCAGAAGGTGATGGGGCGGCTCGCGGCCGCGGGCCTGCTCGAATCGGCGCGCGGCACCGGCGGCGGCTTCCGCCTCGCCAGGGCGGCGAGCGGGATCAGCCTCGCCGACATCATCGAGGCGGTCGAGGGGCCGATCGCGATGACCAACTGCATCGTCGGCTCGATCCACGATTGCGCGCTCGAAGGGAGCTGCCGGGTCAAGCCGCACCTCAACGCCGCCAACGACGCCGTCCGCGGCGCCCTCCAGGGCGTCAGCCTCGCCACCCTGGCGGAGGCGAAATAATGACCATGGAAGATACCGGCGTGCGCAACCAGGAAGCCCAGGCGGCGGTCGATCGCGCCTCCAATTACGAATGGGGCTTCAGCTCCGACATCGAGCAGGATTTCGCGCCCAAGGGCCTCAACGAGGACACGGTCCGCTTCATCTCGGCCAAGAAGAACGAGCCCGAGTGGATGCTCGAATGGCGGCTCAAGGCGTACCGCGCCTGGCTTACCATGGAGAAGGTGAGCTGGGCCAAGCTCGACATACCCGAGATCGATTTCCAGGACGCTTATTATTACGCCGAGCCGAGAGCGAAGCCGACCCTTGCCTCATTGGACGAGCTCGATCCCGAGATTCGCCGGACCTACGAGAAGCTCGGAATCCCGATCGAGGAGCAGAAGGTGCTCGCCGGAGTCGAGGGCGCCCGAAAGGTGGCGGTCGACGCCGTGTTCGACAGCGTCTCCGTCGCCACCACCTTCCGCGAGGAGCTGAAGCGCGCCGGAGTCATCTTCCTAAGCATTTCCGAGGCGGTCCGGGAATATCCGGACCTGGTCCGCAAATATCTCGGATCGGTGGTCCCCCAGCGCGACAATTACTTCGCGTGCCTCAACAGCGCGGTCTTCTCCGACGGCACCTTCGTCTACATACCCGAGGGCGTCCGCTGCCCGATGGAGCTTTCGACCTATTTCCGGATCAACGCCGCCAATACGGGCCAGTTCGAGCGCACCCTGATCGTCGCCGACAAGGGCAGCTACGTCTCCTATCTCGAAGGCTGCACCGCGCCGATGCGCGACGAGAACCAGCTCCACGCCGCGGTCGTCGAGCTGGTCGCGCTCGATGACGCCGAAATCAAATATTCGACCGTCCAGAACTGGTATCCCGGGGATGCCAACGGAGTCGGCGGAATCTACAATTTCGTCACCAAGCGCGGCGCCTGCCGGGGCGCCCGCTCGAAGATCAGCTGGACCCAGGTGGAGACCGGCAGCGCCATCACCTGGAAATACCCCTCCTGCATCCTCCAGGGCGAGGAGAGCGTCGGCGAATTCTATTCCGTCGCGCTCACCAACAACCGCCAGCAGGCCGATACCGGCACCAAGATGATCCATATCGGCAGGAACAGCCGCTCGACCATCGTCTCAAAGGGCATCAGCGCCGGCCGCTCGAACAACACCTACCGCGGCCTCGTCCGGGTCCTCGCCGGAGCCGAGAACGTCCGCAACTTCACCCAGTGCGACAGCCTCCTCCTCGGCGACCGGTGCGGCGCCCACACCGTCCCCTATATCGAGGTCCGCAACCCCACCGCCCAGATCGAGCACGAGGCGACCACGTCTAAGATCAGCGACGACCAGCTCTTCTACGCCATGCAGCGCGGCCTCGGCCAGGAAGACGCCGTCGCCCTCATCGTCAACGGCTTCGCCCGCGAGGTGCTGAAGCAGCTTCCGATGGAGTTCGCGGTCGAGGCTCAGAAGCTGCTGGGCATAAGCCTCGAAGGGAGCGTGGGATGAGCGTGCCTTTGTTGTTGTTGATGATTGCAGCCGAGGTGTCCGAGCCGCAAGCAAAGGCGCCCGTCACGACGGTCACCGTCGGCCAGGCCTATGAGGCGCCCGCGTCCGTCAGGCCGATCCAATCGCGCTACATTACCTGCATGTCCAACGCGTTCAATTCGGCTCTGAGGGCACTCGGACGCGCACAGACTCCGGCAGAGCTACGGGCAATGCCGGGACAGGCAATCAGGGCCTGTGCAGGCACACGTGCGGACGCGGCCGCCGAGGCCGAGAGCGTCCTCTCCGGTCAAATGGCGAAGGGCAAACGTGCGCGGGTCGTGGAAGCAATGCTGGCGGCGGCGGAGCGGGACCTCCAGGCGAACGCGGAGTCGATGGCCAGTCTCAGCGAATCGGCGGCGTCCGGAGCGCCTCGGGCGAGCAATCTCGTCAGCCAGGCGAAGCTGGGCACCTTCCAGATACCCGACGACCTCGCTCCGGCCCTGGCCCCTTACCTGATGTGCCGGTTCGCGAGCCTCGGAGTGCCGGTATACGACCGGGGCGCGAAGTCGCCGATCCGTGCGCCGCGCGGCATTGGCAAGGGCAGCGATTGCGGTCCAGTGCGGATAAAAGCCGCCAAGGACGCCGACAGGATGCTGAAGCGCGCGGGGGGCAGGGACCGGGCGCAACGGGCCGCCTATATCGAGCGCGTGCTGGTTTCGATCGACGAGTTCAACCCGGGGCCGCCTTTGCCCTCGCGACCCCCGAAGGACTGAGCCGTGCTTGAGATCACCAACCTCCACGCCACCGTCGCCGGCAAGCCGATCCTGAAGGGCCTGACGCTCGCCGTGAACTCGGGCGAGGTGCATGCGATCATGGGCCCCAACGGCGCCGGCAAGTCGACTCTCGCCTACGTGCTGGGCGGCCGGCCGGGCTATGAGGTGACCGAGGGCTCGGTCAGCCTCGACGGCCGCGACCTGCTCGACCTGGCGCCCGACGAGCGCGCCGCCGCCGGGCTCTTCCTCGGCTTCCAGTATCCCGTGGAGATTCCGGGCGTCTCCAACGTCCAGTTCCTTCGAACCGCGCTCAACGCCCAGCGCCGGGCGCGCGGCGAGGCGGAGATTTCGGCAGGGGATTTCCTTCGGCTGACCCGCGAGCAGGCGGATTCGCTCGGAATGTCGATGGACATGATGAAGCGCAACGTGAACGTCGGCTTCTCGGGCGGCGAGAAGAAGCGGGGTGAGATGGTCCAGATGGGCATCATCGACCCGCGCCTGGCGGTGCTCGACGAGACCGATTCCGGACTCGACATCGACGCGCTTCGGGTAGTCGCCGACGGCATCAACCGGATCATGCGCCGCCCCGACAAGGCGGTGCTCCTGATCACCCATTACCAGCGCCTGCTCGACCTCGTCGTGCCCGACTTCGTCCACGTTCTGGCGGAAGGCCGGATCGTCCGCTCCGGCGGCCCCGAGCTCGCGCACCGGCTCGAGCGCGAAGGTTATTCGGAGGTCGCGGCGTGACGGGGCGTCATCGCCTCGCAGACCGCCACCCTGGACTCGTTTCAGGGTCCAGCTGGTCACCCGTCCGGGGGGCGGGGCACTGGATGCTGAAACAAGTTCAGCATGAGGGGAAAAGCGGCTTGATTGCCCATCCCTCGCGCGCGCGCGCGAATGGCCCGGACTTTCCGGACCTTCGTCCGATTCCGGACACCCATGGCCTGCCCGGAGGCGCGGGCGCATGAGCCTGCTCGACCTCCCCTCCAATCGGGCCGAAGGCTGGCGCTGGAGCGACCTTTCCGCCTTGCCCGGGCTGGCCGCACGACCGGCCACCGGAGCGGTGCCGGAGGCTCTGCCCTGGCTCCCCTGCGACGGGCCGCGCCTGCTCTTCATCGACGGCCGCCTCGACTCCGGGCGGAGCGATCCCGGCCCCCTGTCGCTCGGAGCGGTCGAGGTCGAGGATTCGGGGCACTCTTTGGCCCGCCTGGTCGGCCGCGACGGCTGGTCACTGCGACTGGGCCGCGACAGTGCCTCGCCCGGACTCGTCCAGATCGTCAATGTCTCGACCGGCGGCGCCGACCATCTGCCGGCGCAGATCGAGCTGGATGCGGATGCCCAGGCCTCGGTGCTCGAAACCTACGGCGGGGAAGGCTGGTCCAACCGGTTGACGGCGATCAGGCTGCTCAAGGGGGCCCGGCTGATGCTGGCCCGGCGCTCGCTGGCAGGTGCCGGCTTCGCGAGCTTCACCGACCGCGCAAACGTCGGCGAAGGCGCGAGCCTGGTCGTCACCACCCTGGCCGCCGGCGGCGCCGACACGAGGCTCGACGGGGAGATCGTCCTCGCCGGGGAAGGCGCCTATGCGGAGGCCGGAGGCGCGCTTCTCGCCCGCGGCCGGCAGCGTCATGACGTCAATCTCGTCCTCCGCCACGCCGCGCCCGGCGGGACCAGCCGCCAGGTCTGGCGGTCGGTCGCCGACGACCGGGGCATCTGCTCGGTCGCCGCCCGGGTCGAAGTCGCCCGCCATGCGCAGAAGACGGACGGCGAGCAGTCGCTGAAGGGCCTGCTCCTTTCCCGCGCCGCCACGATCAACGCCAAGCCCGAGCTCGAGATCTTCGCCGACGACGTCAAATGCGCCCACGGCGCAACCGTCGGCGAGCTCGACCGCGACGCGCTCTACTACATGGCGAGCCGGGGCGTGCCCGCCGCGGAAGCCCGGGGCCTCCTCACCCGAGCCTTCGTCGCGGATGCCATCGACCGCGCCGGGGAGGAGGCGGTGCGCGAGGCTTTTCACGAGGACGTGGAAGGCTGGTTCAAGAATTCCCCTCTCCCTGCAGGGGAGTGGGAGGGGCCCGCCGGCGAAGCCGGTGGGAGGGTGAGGGCGTGATGGACTCCCCTCACCCGACCTCGCTTCGCTCGGCCACCCTCTCCCCTGCAGGGAGAGGGGCTACCGCCCGTCCGCTCGACCATGTCTCCGACTTTCCGGCGATCCCCGAAGGCTGGTCCTATCTCGACACCGCCGCCACCGCGCAGAAGCCGCAGGCGGTGATCGAGGCGATCGCTCGCGGCTATTCCGAGACCTATGCGACCGTCCATCGCGGAGTCTACCAGCGCTCGTCCGAGATGACGCTGGCTTTCGAGGCGGCCAGGCGGCGGGTCGCGGGCTTCATCGGCGCGCCTTCGCCGAACGAGGTCGTGTTCGTTCGCGGCGCCACCGAGGGGATCAACCTCGTCGCTCGGAGCTGGGGCGGGGCGAATCTGAGGCCGGGCGACCGGATCATGCTGTCGATGCTCGAGCATCATTCGAACATCGTCGCCTGGCAGCTGATCGCCGAGCGCACGGGCTCGGAGATCGACGTCGCGCCGCTCACCGGGGACGGCCGGATCGACCTCGACGCCATGGCCGCCATGCTGACCGAGCGGCACAGGATCGTCGCCCTCGCCCACGTCTCGAACGTGCTCGGCTCAGTCCTCGACGCACGCCGGGCCGCGGACCTCGCCCACGGAGTCGGCGCCCTGCTCCTGCTCGACGGCTGCCAGGCGGTGCCGCGGATGCCGGTCGACGTGGCGGCGATCGGCGCCGACTTCTACGTCTTCTCGGGCCACAAGCTCTACGGCCCGACCGGCATCGGAGTGCTGTGGGGGCGGGCCGAGTTGCTCGCCGCAATGCCGCCCTGGCAGGGCGGCGGAGCGATGATCGACAAGGTCAGCTTCGAGCGCACCACCTACGCCCCGCCGCCGGCCCGGTTCGAGGCTGGGACTCCCCATGTCGTCGGAGTGCTCGGGCTCGAGGCGGCGGTCGGCTATGTCGAGCGGATCGGCCTCGATGCGATCGGAGCCCACGAAGCGGCGCTGGTTAGGGAGACCCGCGACGCTTTGTCGTCGCTCAACAGCGTTCGGCTGTTCGGCCCCGGCGACAGCGCCGGAATCGTCAGCTTCGCGCTCGAAGGGGTGCATCCGCACGACATCGGCACCATATTGGACGAGGGCCGGGTGGCGATCCGCGCCGGCCACCATTGCGCCCAGCCGCTGATGGCGCATCTCGGGGTCGAGGCGACGGCGCGGGCGAGCTTTGGGGTCTATAACGGCCCGAACGACGTTGCCGCCCTGGTGCGGGGGCTGGAACGGGTCAGAAGGATTTTCGGGTGAACGAGGAGCGCAGGATCGAGGTCGAGGAGGTGGAGGGCGTGGAGCCGCCGCCCAAGGCGCGCGTCGGCGCTGCGTTCGATCGCAAGCGCGACTATCTCGAGGGCTTCCTGGCGAAGCAGGCGCCGGCCGAGCCGGCCGCGGGCGATTCCGGCGGCGACCTCTACGAGGCGGTGATCGAGGCGCTCAAGGAGATTTACGATCCGGAAATCCCGGTCAACATCTACGACCTCGGCCTCATCTACGACGTCGAGATCACTCCGGAAAACCACGCGATGGTGAAGATGACCCTGACCACCCCGCACTGCCCGGTCGCCGAATCCATGCCGGGCGAGGTCGAGCTTCGGGTCGGCTCCGTGCCGGGCGTCGGCCATGCCGAGGTCGAGCTCGTCTGGGACCCGCCCTGGGACCCGCAGCGGATGAGCGACGAAGCCAAGCTCGAACTGGGAATGCTATGATCCCGCTCATCCTGAGTAGAGACCGAGCCTGGCGAGGGCCCGTATCGAAGGACCGTCCTTCGATACGCCGTTTCGACAAGCTCAACGGCTGCTCAGGATGAGCGGGTGGAGAATCCAATGAACGAAGTCACCGCCGCCCCCCGCCGAGCCCGCCGCTCGGCGCTGACCCTCACTCCGGCCGCCGAGGCCCGGATCGCGGCGCTGATGGCGCGGGCGCCGGAAGGCACGGTCGGGGTCAAGCTGTCGACTCCCCGGCGCGGCTGCTCGGGCCTCGCCTACAGCGTCGATTATGTCGCGCGGGCAGATCCGCTCGACGAGCGGATCGAAACGCCTGCCGGGCCTTTCTTCGTCGACGGCGCCTCGGTCCTCTACCTGATCGGCTCGGTGATGGACTGGCAGGAGGACGATTTCGCCGCCGGCTTCGTCTTCGATAACCCGAACGCCAGGGGCCAGTGCGGCTGCGGCGAGAGCTTCACCGTCTGACGGCGGCGAGGCCCTCGACCAGGAGACGCCGGCCGGGCGCGGCGAGAAGGGCCTTTTCGTAGGCCGCGGCGGCGTCCGCCTTCCGGCCGGCCTTGGCGAGCGCCTCCGCGAGCAGCTCGCGGCTCGGCTTCTCGACCAGCGGCGGACCGAAGGCCACCGGCAGCGCCGCTTCCGCCTCGGCGGCCGCGGCCAGTGCGGCGATGCCGCCGTCCGTGTCGCCCGTCTCGAGCTTCTCGAGCGCCTCGGCTTGGGCCAGGATCGCCTTTTCCCGGCCGAGCATCAGCACATGCTCCTCGCCGCCTTCGCCTCCCTTGCCTCTCGATGCCGCAAGCGCCTTATGCGCGGCGAGGAGGGTCGCGCGGGCGGCGCGCAGGCGGGCGACATCACCGCGGGCGGCGAGCACCTCGCCATATGCGAGCGTGAAGCGGCTGGCGGGATAATGGGCTTCGGGCAGGACAACAAGCTTATCCCACTTCCCGGTTTCGACCAGCCGCCTGACCGCGAGTTCGGCGAAGGAGGCTCCCGCGCTCCATCCTTCGCCGCGCCGCGGCGCCTTGCCCGAGGAGAGCTCCCTCTCCACGGTCGCGCGGCAGGCCGCGAAATCCCGCTCGGCCCGGGGGTCGCCCTTCTGCATCCGCGCGTAGATCAGCCATTCACTGTAATGGCCGCAGTCGAAGGTGGGCTTGCCCTGGGCGACGTCGGCGGCGTCATCGACTGCGATAGCCTGGAGATTGGCCTGCTCGACCTCGTCCCACATCCCCATTGCGATGAATATGTGCGAGGTCATGTGGAGCGCGTGGCCTGCCTTGGGCGCAACCTTGCCGTAGAGACGCGCCGCGCGCAGCCCGAGCGGCGCGTGGACCGGATCGTCGTAGCTGTGAATGAGGTAGTGGAGCACGCCGGGGTGGTGCCGGTTCTGCGGGAACACGTCTTCAAGCAGGCCGGCGGCCCTCATGTAGATGCCGTAGTCGCGGCCCTTGTGGGCGGTGCCGAGCAGCGACAGCGCATAGAAGGCGCGGGCGTCGATATCGTCCGGATAGGCGGCATGGAGGGCAGCCATCTTGGACGAATAGGCGAAGTCGCGCGCTTCCTTGGTGCCCTCTCCGTAGAGCGTCTCGATGGCGTCGAGATAGGCGCGTTCGCGAGGCGTCTTGGCTTTGGCGAGCCGAGCCTCGCGGGAGGGCCCGAGCTTCGCGAGCGCGGCACGGGCGGCTTCGAGGTCCTGCTCCATCCAGATCGCGAAGTTCTGGCTCATCGCCTCGCCCCAATAGGCCATGGCAAAGCCCGGGTCGGCCTTCTGCGCTTCCTGAAAGGCGGAGCGGGCGGAAGGGTATTCGAAATTGTGAAGGAGCGCGAGGCCACGCAGGAACGGCGCCTGCGCCGCCGGCGCGCCGCTGTTCGTGAAGCTTACCTCTCCGACGGAGGCGGGCGCGGCGGCCCTGGCGGAATGATGCTGGGCGGCCGCGGGAGCCGAAAGAGCGAGAGCGGCAGCTGCGATGAGAAGCGGGCGCATGTCGTGATCCCCCTGTGGCCTGCGAGCCGCAGGCTATCTGTCCCGCCCCGTCGAGTCTACCGGGGCCGCGAGCATCGTCACCGCTGCGGAACGAGCGGCCGGTTCGGCGTATTTACCTCTAAGAAGCGAGGTGGAGGACCATGGTTAGCGCGCCGTTAACCCAGCTTTGTCATCATAGGACCCGTTCCGCCGAAGTGGAGGACGAACGATGAGCACCGACCCCGATTTCCTGCTCCAGGTGCAGGGATATGGGCTGATGACGGCCGAGGTCGCCTATTACATGCCCGATCATCCCAAGCTCATCCAGCTGTTCGTCTGGCAGCAATATGACGTCGCTCCCCGCTTCCCGGTCCTGCACCGCTTCCTCGACCATTGGCGCACCGACATCGAGGCGGTCCTCCACTCCGTGCGCGTCGCCCACCAGCATCTCGTCCGCCCGGCCGAATGGCGGGCGGTGGATGGCGTGATCAGCATCAATTAGTCTACCCTCCCGCGAGGAAGCGGGAGGAAGCCATGAAGCGAATTTGGACAGCCCTGGCGGCCTTGGCGCTCGCGGCGCCCGCCACGGCCAACGACAGCACCGCCGAACATGCCGCG
>DATHBY010000559.1:0-2252 GCA_035295885.1 Allosphingosinicella sp. | reverse complement strand
CCTTCACTCAATGCCAGGTCGAAATGCTCTTGCCTTGCAGACACTCCCATCTCGTCGAGGCTGGTCACTGGGAACTCGGCAATACCGCACGGCACTATGCCTGAGAAGTGGGAAAGTTCCGGCTCGAGATTGACGGAGAATCCGTGACAGGTGACCCAGCGGCGGACCCGCACCCCGATCGCCCCGATCTTGGCCTCGCCCGCCGGCCCGTCCGTCCATATCCCGATCCGCCCCTCCGCCCGCCGCGCCTCGACTCCGAGCCGGGCGAGAGTCGCGATCACCCAGCCCTCGAGCGAATGGACGAAGCCGCGGACGTCGCGCCCCCTCCTCTCCAGGTCGAGAAGCACATAGCCGACCCGCTGCCCCGGCCCGTGATAGGTATAGCGCCCGCCCCGCCCGGCCTCGAAGACCGGGAAGCCCAGCGGATTGAACAGCTCCGCCGGATCGGCGCTGGTCCCGGCGGTGTAGAGGGGCGGATGCTCGAGCAGCCAGATCAGCTCCGAGGCCGATCCGGAGCGGATCGCGGCGGCGCGCGCCTCCATCGCCGCGAGGGTCTCCGGATAGGGGCTCAGCCCCGGCGTCACCCGCCATTCGATCTCTTCAGACGCCATCGCCGCTCCTCCTTCGCGGGGCGGGGCGGCGAGGGCAAGAGGGCTTGGCCGAGCGTCATCCCGGACTTGATCCGGGATCCATCTTCTTCAGGCACCTGCGGAAGGAGGAGGGAAGGTGGATTCCGGACCGGGTCCGGCATGACGAGCTGGTCAGGCCGTCGCCCGAAGGACCGCGGGGCGCCGCACAGGGCAGGGGGTCCGCACGAAGACCACGAAGACCACGAAGGCACGAAGAGGTGGAGACGGAGCGAGCCGACGGTCAGTCGCGACGGTGTCCAGCCGCCCGCAGCCGGCCGCCTCGCATCCGGCGCCCCGCCTCCACTGCGGGCAGGCCCTGGATTTCTCGAGAGAAGGCACGAAGGCACAAAGGCGCAACTCGGCAATGCGCCGCTTTTGCGTCGCGCCGTCCCGGCGGGAAGATGCGACGGTCCGTGTTCGTGGATTCCGGATCAGGTCCGGAATGACGGGGAGGGCGGCCGCCGTGAAACCCCCGCTTGAGGCCGCCCCGGACCGCCACTATGCTCGGGCAAAAGAACGAGGGGCCTCACCGAATGAAATTTTCCTACAGCGCCGTCTGGGCCGACGTCATGGGCCTGCTGCGCTCGCACCTGTCGCTGATCGCGACCGTCGCCGGAGTGTTCATCTTCCTTCCCGGCCTTCTGACCGCCTATTTCCTTCCCCAGCCCGAGCCTGGCGACCTCGCCCAGATGCGCGAGCTTTGGACCGAATATGCGACCTTGAACTGGCACTGGCTGCTTCTCGGCACGCTGGTGAGCATGATCGGCTCGATCGCCGTCCTGCTCCTGATCTTCGCCCGCGACATCAGCGTCGGCGGGGCCATAGCCGCCGCCCTTGCGCTCCTGCCCTTCTACTTTCTCGCCTCGCTGCTCAGCAGCGTCGCGCTCGGCATCGGCTTCCTTCTCCTGGTCGTCCCGGGCCTCTACCTGCTCGGCCGGCTCGGGCCGCTCAATTCGGTGGTGGTCGCCGAGACAAGGCGCAATCCGATCGACGCGATCCGCCGCTGCTTCGAGCTCACCAAAGGCCATGGCTGGGCGATATTCGGCCTCGTCGCGATCATCGCCATCGCCGCCGCGATCGTCGTCGGGATCGTCTCCGCCCTGCTCGGGATCCTGTTCGTCATCGCCGCCGGCAAGGATATCGGGCTGTTGCTGACGCTGATCGTCCGGACCGCCGGCAACACGGCGATGGTGACTCTCCTGCTCGTGCTCAACGCCTCAATCTACCGGCAGCTGAGCGGGATCGGGTCAGCCGCGCCCGCCGTCGCCGCTGCCGATCAAAGGTAGCTGCGGCGCGGCGCCGGCCGGACGAAGGCCGCTCAGCCGCGGGTCCGGGAAGCTCTCGAAGGCCTGCTTCACCGCGGTGAAGCCGGCGTTGAGATAGGCCTTCAACGCCGCCGGATGGTCGAGAGTGCAGGTGTTGACCGAGACCCGCGCGACCCCCGGGCGCCAGGCGAGCGCCAGCGCCTGTGCGAAGAGCCACCTGCCGTGGCCGCGCCCGGCGAGCTCGGGGACGAGGCCGAGGAATCGGATCAGGCATTCGCCTCGCGTCCGGAAGTCGAGCTCCAGCATTCCGACCTCGATCCCCGCCGGGTCGACCACGGCATGGACCTCGGCCATCTCT
>DATHBY010000558.1:0-6105 GCA_035295885.1 Allosphingosinicella sp. | reverse complement strand
GGGACCTGTCGGTGATCGAGAAGGTCCGCCGTTTCGTCGTGGCCGACGAGCCGTTCAGCGTCGAGAACCAGCAGCTCACCCCCTCGATCAAGATCCGCCGCCACGTCATCAAGCAGATCTACGGCGACCGGCTGGACGCGCTCTACAGGAAATAGCTCCGGCACCTCTATCCGTTCGTCCCGAGTGGGGACCGAGCTTGGCGAGGGCCCGTATCGAGGGAGCCCCTCGCTCCGTCCTTCGATACGCCGTCTCGACAAGCTCGACGGCTACTCAGGATGAGCGGAAAGCTCACAGCTTCATCCCCTCCCCCACTCCGGGCTGCATGTTGACGACCGCGTCCTCGGGCCGGCGGCGGTTCTGGTCGGACACCTTCTGGGGCCGAAGGCCGCTTCGTACCCGGTGGGTGAGGACGATGGCCCCGATCATGGCGACGAGCAGGACCAGCCCGGCGCCCTCGAAGACGTAGAGGTAGCGGGTGTAGAGGACCCGTCCGAGCGCCTCGATATTGGGAATGTCCGGGTTGGTCGGGGCGGCCCTGACCGCTCCGCTCAGGGCGCCGGCGTTCCACGCCACGGCGGCGAAGAAAATCTCAACGAGCAGGACGAGGGCCAGGCCGAAGCCGAACGGCCAGTAGCGGGCGACTCCGGCGCGCAGGGTCGCGAAATCGACGTCGAGCATCATCACCACGAACAGGAAGAGCACGGCGACCGCCCCGACGTAGACGATCACCAGCAGCATGGCGATGAACTCGGCGCCCAGGATCAGGAACAGCCCCGCCGCATTGAAGAAGGCGAGGATCAGCCAGAGCACCGAATGGACCGGGTTGCGCGACGCGATCGTCATCACCCCGCTGGCGATGACGAGCGTGGCGAAGAGGTAGAATGCGAAGGCCTGGATCATGCTCGCGCACGCGTCACCCCGGCGAAGGCCGGGGTCCATGAACGCAGGCAGAGATCGTCACCCACCGACCGGTGTTCATGGATCCCGGCCTTCGCCGGGATGACAGAGGGGGTGAATCGGGAGGTGCTCATCTGAAGACGGCCCGGCGCTTAGCGGTAGGGGGCATCGGCGGCAAGGTTGGCGGCGAGCGCCCGTTCCCATTTGTCGCCGTTGGCGAGCAGCTTCGCCTTGTCGTAGAGCAGTTCCTCCCGGGTTTCGGTCGCATATTCGAAATTCGGCCCTTCGACGATCGCGTCGACCGGGCAGGCTTCCTGGCAAAGCCCGCAATAGATGCACTTCACCATGTCGATGTCGTAGCGGGTGGTCCGGCGGCTGCCGTCCTCCCTGGGCTCGGCCTCGATGGTGATGGCGAGCGCCGGGCACACCGCCTCGCAAAGCTTGCACGCGATGCAGCGTTCCTCGCCGTTCGGGTAGCGGCGAAGCGCATGCTCGCCGCGGAAGCGCGGGCTCAGGGGGTTCTTCTCGAACGGATAGTTGATCGTCGCCTTGGGCTTGAAGAAATATTTCAAGGTCAGCCAGTGCGCCTTGATGAACTCCCAGAGAAAGAAGCTCTTGATCCAGTGGGCGATCATCGCGTTGCGCCTTTGCAATAGTCCGAGCCCGCCTCGCGGGGCGTGTAGGTCGTCCAGTCCGGGGAGCAATTGTAGCGGTTGAGCATCAGGTAGCCCGAGACGAGGAACACCCAGATCAGCGAGATCGGGAGGAAAATCTTCCAGCCGAGCCTCATCAGCTGGTCGTAGCGGAAGCGCGGCACCGTCGCCTTCACCCAGCTGAACACGAAGAAGAAGAACATGATCTTGGCCAGGAACCAGAAGATGCCCGGGACGACGTAGAGCGGAGCCCAGTCAATCGGCGGAAGCCACCCCCCCCAGAAAAGCAGGGCGGTCATGCCGCACATCAGCAGCACGTTGCCATATTCGCCCAGCCAGAAGAGGGCGAAGCTCATCGAGCTGTATTCGGTCTGATAGCCGGCGACGAGCTCGCTCTCAGCCTCGGTGAGGTCGAACGGCGCCCGCGCCGTCTCGGCCATGGCGGAGATGAGGAAGATCATTGCCAGCGGCAGGAAGAGCGGATTGAAACCGAAGCCGTTGGTGATCCAGAGATGACTCCGCTGCGCCTCGATGATCCCGGAAAGGTTGAAGGTCTCCGACCAGAGGATTACCGGAACCAGGACGAAGCCGACCGAGACCTCGTAGCTGACCATCTGAGCCGCGGCGCGGAGAGCCGAATAGAAGGGATATTTGGAATTTGACGCCCAGCCCGCGATGATCACCCCGTAGACGCCGAGCGAGGAGACGGCGAGCAGGTAGAGCAGGCCGACATTGATGTCGGCGAGCACCATTCCCGGCCCGAACGGGACCACCGCCCAGCCCACCAAAGCCACGGTGAAGGTGAGGATCGGGGCGATGATGAACAGGCCGCGGTTGGCGCCGGACGGGATGATCGTCTCCTTGAGGAAGACCTTGAGGCCGTCGGCGAAGCTCTGCAGAAGCCCGAGCGGCCCGACCACGTTGGGGCCGCGCCTGAGGGCCATCGCCGCCCAGATCTTGCGATCGGCATAGATGACCATCGCCACCACCAGCATCAGCGGCAGAGCGATCATCAGGATGAAGATGAGCGTGGCGAGGAACCAGCCCGCGCCGTAGCCGAGCCAGGTGCTTTGCATCCACGCGGTCATTCCGCCGCCTCCTGGAAGGTCTGCCCGTGGAGGATCTCGGCCGAGCAGCGCTGGAGCGTCGGCGAGGCCCGGGCGATCGGGTTGGTCAGGTAGAAATCCTCGATGGGATAGACGATCGGGCCGCTGACGGCCGGCGCCGGGCCGGCGACGGCGGGCAGCGGATCCACCGCGCTCAGACCGGCGACTCCGAGGCGAGGCACCTCGGCGGCGATGGCGGCGCGAAGCTGCGAGAGATTGTCGAACGGCAGGGTCCTGCCGAGCACGTCGGAGAGCGCCCGGAAGATGGTCCAGTCCTCGCGAGCCTCGCCGGGCGGATGGACCGCGAATTCGGACAGCTGCACCCGCCCCTCGAGATTGACGTAGATGCCGTGCTTCTCGGTGTAGGCGGCGCCGGGGAGGATGACATCGGCCTGACGGACGCCCCGGTCGCCATGGGTGCCGACATAGATTGTGAAGGTGCCGGCGAAGGCGGATGTGTCGATCTCGTCGGCGCCCAGCAGGAACAGCGCCTTGAGGCCGCCGGCCCGGGCTCTCAGGGCGTCGATGCCACCGTCGGTGACGAAGCCGATGTCGAGGGCCCCGACCCGGGCGGCGGCGGTGTGGACGAGGCCGAACGTCGCGCCGAGCGTCGCGGCGGCGGCACGGGCGGCGGCGTAGACGCCCTCCCCCCGCAGCGCGCCCATGCCCACGATGACTGCGGCATTTTCCTTGCCCGCAAAGGCCTCGCTCACAGCTTCGGGTAGCTTGCCGAGGATCGCCAGATCGTCGCCGAGATCCTCCACCGGATAGGTGAGGTCGACGGCCGGGCCGATCCGGAAGACCCGCCCGCCCGCCTTGACCGCCTTGCGGATCCGGGTGTTGACGAGCGGCGCTTCCCAGCGCGGGTTGGTTCCGACGAAGAGGATGACCGGCGCGGTCTCGATCCCGGCGATGGTCGGGTTGAAGCGATAGGCGGCCGGGCTCGACACGTCGAACTTCGCGCCGTCCTGCCGGCATTCGTGCAGGTTCGAGCCGAAGGCCTCCAGCAGCTTCTTGAGCGCGAACATCGACTCAAGGTCCTGGAGGTCGCCCGCCAGCGCCCCGATCTGCTCACCTGAAAGGGCGCCGACCCGCTCGGCGATCGCTTCGAACGCCTCTTCCCAGGTGGCCGGCTGCAGCTTGCCGTCGCGGCGTACCCACGGCCGGTCGAGCCGGTTGCGGAGGAGGCCATCGACGGCGTGACGGGTCTTGTCGTGGGCCCATTCCTCGTTGACGTCCTCGTTGAGGCGGGGAAGCGCCCGCATCACCTCGCGGAAGCGGTGGTCGATCCGGATGTTGGTTCCGACCGCGTCCATGACGTCGATTCCCGGCACCTTGCGCAGCTCCCAGGGCCGGGCCTCGAAGCTGTAGGGCTTGGAGACGAGCGCGCCGACGGGGCAGAGATCGACCACGTTGCCGGAAAGCTCCGACGTCACCGCGCCTTCGAGATAGGACGTGATCTCCATATTCTCGCCGCGCCCGATCGCCCCGATCTCCTCGACCCCGGCGACTTCCTCGGCGAAGCGCACGCAGCGGGTGCACTGGATGCAGCGGGTCATGATCGTCTTGACGACCGGGCCCATATATTTCTCGGTCACCGCCCGCTTGTTCTCGGCGAAGCGGCTGTGGCCCCTCCCGTAAGCCATCGCCTGGTCCTGAAGGTCGCATTCGCCGCCCTGGTCGCAGATCGGGCAGTCGAGCGGGTGGTTGATGAGCAGGAACTCCATCACCCCCTCGCGCGCCTTCCTGACGGTGGGCGACATGGTCGAGATTTCCTGGCCGTCCGCCGCCGGAAGGGCGCAGCTCGCCTGCGGCTTGGGCGGGCCGGGCCTGACCTCGACGAGGCACATCCGGCAATTGCCGGCGATCGACAGCCGCTCATGGTAGCAGAAACGAGGAATCTCCTTCCCCGCCATCTCGCACGCCTGGAGCACGGTCGCGCCCTGGGGCACCTCGATCTCGATTCCGTCGACTTTGACCTTGGGCATTATCCGGCCGTTCCAGTTGCGGCTGCCCGCGCCGAATGCGCGAGGCGGTAGAAGTTGATCGCGATCGAGCCGCGCAAGGTGACCCTTCCGAACCTCAGAGTCCGCCCTTCCTCGAGGCAGCGCTCGAGAGCCGGCCGCAACGCGGCGAAAGCCGCCGTTTCCTGAGGCGTATCGGGACCGGTCAGAAGCAGAGCCTTGGCGCCGGCCGCGTCGACCCGGGCGACGCATTCACCGTAGCGGGAAAGGTAGGCATAGGCGGCCTCGCGTCCGTAAGCCTCGACGGCCGCTTCATATTTCCTCTTGCCCTGGCGCTTCCCGCTCGGGCTCACTCGCGAGGGCGGCTGGCCCGGATCGCGGTGGACGAGGCGCGGGACGGCGGCAAGATCGGTCGGTCTCCAGGCGGCGAGTTCGCGGTTCACCAGGGCATCCGCGAGGGCATAGCGATAGAGATCGCCGGTGAAGCGCATCGACACGCCTTCCGGGGCTGCGTTGGCCAGGCAGTCGCTGACCAGCAGCATGGGGTATCGCCGCATGATCACCGCATTGTCGACGTTCGCCAGTATCGCTTCGGAGGCCTTGGCGGGTTGCCGCTTGACGACGCACTTGGCGTAGGAGTGCATCAGAGCCCGGGTCTCCTTGGTCGAATAATCGGAATCGGCCGCCGCGGCCGTGGCGGCCGGCGTCGGCATGAGCAGGGTCAGAGAAAGGAGGAAAAGCCTCATTCGGCCGCCTCCAGAGTCCGGCCGCGCCGCTCGGCGATCCGCCGCTCGAGCTCCGGGCGGAAATGGCGGATCAGGCCCTGGATCGGCCAGGCGGCGGCGTCGCCCAGGGCGCAGATGGTGTGGCCCTCGACCTGCTTGGTGACGTCCCAGAGAGTGTCGATCTCGTGGATCTCGGCATTGCCCTCGACCAGCCGCTCCATCACCCGCCACATCCAGCCCGTGCCTTCGCGGCAGGGGGTGCACTGACCGCAGCTCTCATGCTTGTAGAAATAGGAGATGCGGCTGATCGCCTTCACGACGTCGGTCGACTTGTCCATGACGATCACCGCCGCGGTGCCGAGGCCGGACTGGAGGTCGCGAAGCCCATCGAAATCCATCGGCGCATCGATGATCTCGTGCGCGGGAACCAGCGGCACCGACGAGCCGCCGGGGATGACGGCGAGGAGATTGTCCCAGCCGCCGCGAATGCCGCCGGCATGGCGCTCGATCAGCTCGCGGAACGGCACCGACATGGCGTCCTCGACCACGCACGGCTTGTTCACGTGGCCGGAGATCTGGAAGAGCTTGGTGCCCTCGTTCTTCTCACGGCCGATGCCTTTGAACCAGCCCGCGCCGCGGCGCAGGATGGTGGGCACGACTGCGATCGACTCGACGTTGTTGACTGTGGTCGGGCAGCCGTAGAGGCCGGCGCCCGCCGGAAAAGGCGGCTTGAGCCGGGGCATGCCCTTCTTGCCCTCGA
>DATHBY010000557.1:0-2953 GCA_035295885.1 Allosphingosinicella sp. | reverse complement strand
GATGACCGGCAAGGGCGCCGCGCTGGCTTCCGCCGAGTCCGCCTGGAGCCCGATATCGGTATCGCCGGTCGTCGTCGCCGCATAGGTCGGGCCGAACTCCGTCAGGCTCCAGCCGAACGCCGCCTCGTAGAAGCCCTTCGCGGAGGCGACGTCGCCGACCGGAAGCTCGACATAGTTGAAGCGCGCCATCGCGATGCTCCTCCTGCTCGTCCCCGGCGCAGGCTGGGGCCCCAAGGGGTGAAGAACGAGCCGACTTTCACCCGCCGGGATACCGGCCCGCATCGGGAGGACGCTCCGCCACCCGCCCGGCCGTCGGGTCGTCAGTAACGCCGAAGCAGCCCGGCAAGCCTGCCCTGGATTCGCACCTGCTCGGGCCGGTAGCGCTGCGGGTCGTAGCGACGGTTGGCCGGATCGAGGCGGACCATCTGGCCCTCCTTGCGGTAGGTCTTGAGAGTCGCCTCGTCGTCGTTGATCAGGGCAACCACGATCTCGCCGTCGCGGGCCACGTCGGTCTTGCGGATGAGCGCATAGTCGCCGTCGAGAATGCCTTCATCGACCATAGAATCTCCGGCCACTTCGAGCGCATAATGCTCGCCCGGGCCGAGCAGTGCTGCGGGGACTGGGAGGGTGGTCTGCCCCTCAAGGGCCTCGATCGGCATGCCGGCGGCGATCCGGCCGTGGAGCGGAAGGTCGATCACGTCGTTGGCGGCCTGCGGCGGGACGGCCGGAGCCTTGGGGTGCGAAGCGATTCCGGCCTGGCTGTCCGGCATCTTCAGAATCTCCAGCGCCCGCGCCCGATTGGGCAGCCGGCGGATGAAACCGCGCTCCTCGAGCGCCGAGATGAGCCGGTGGACTCCCGACTTGGACTTGAGCGCCAGCGCCTCCTTCATCTCCTCGAACGAGGGCGATACGCCGCTTTCGGCGAGGCGGGCCTGGATGTAGGTCAGAAGCTCACTCTGCTTTCGCGTCAGCATATCGGGTCCCCTGAGAAACGAACGAGGAACGTGTAGGGAACGTTAGGGGTGCTGTCAAGCGGCTGTGGAACATGCCGCGATTCCGGTGAAATTCGCCAGGAGCCGATGGCCGTTCCGGCTCGCGATGCTCTCGGGATGGAACTGCACCGCGTGGATCGGCAGCCCCTTGTGGCGAAGGCCCTGGACGGTGCCGTCATCCGCCACCGCATTGACCTCCAGGCAGGCTGGAACGCTGTCGGGCGCCACCGCCAGCGAATGATAGCGGGCCGCGGTGACCGGCGAGGCGAGGCCCTCGAACAGCCCCGTGCCGTCGTGGTTCACGGCGCTGGTCTTGCCGTGCATGACCGTCCCGGCGCGAACCACTCGCCCGCCGAAGTGAAGCGCCACCGCCTGGTGGCCGAGGCAGATTCCGAGCAGCGGCCGCCGCGCCTCGGCGCAGGCGGCGACCAGAGCGAGCGACGTCCCCGCCGCCTCCGGCCGCCCCGGCCCCGCGGAGATCAGGAACCCGGCCGCGCCGGTGGCGAGCGCCTCGGCGGCGGTCAGCGCGTCGTTGCGCTCGACCCGGACCTGTGCCCCGAGCTCGCGCAGATAATGGACGATGTTCCAGGTGAAGCTGTCGTAATTGTCGAGGACGAAGATCATCGGGGTTCCCGGGGACCGTTCCCCTCACTGCCCCGCGCCGGGCCCCATCATGTCGCTCTTGAGCTTGCGGAGGGCTTCGTCGTTGCGCTCGATCTTTAGGGCGGAGCGGACCGCGCTGGTGAACTGGCGGGCATATTCGTCGCCCATGATCGCCTGGAACTGGGTGCGCACCGCCTGCGCGAGCCCGGGCTCCTTGCTCGCATCCCCCGGGACGATCTTGTCGAGATAGACGACGAACCAGCCGCGCCCGTCGGGGGCCGGCAGGAGGCGCGCCTTGCCGCGCGGCAGGCTGAACATCATCGCCATCGGCGGCGGCACCTGCGCGTTGGCTTGAGCGATCTCCCGCCGGGTGGCGGTCAGCGTCTGCAGCGCCGGCAGCTTGACCTGCGCCTGAGCGAAGGCCTGGGCGGGCGCCATCCCGCCGTTGATCCTGGCGACGATCGCGCTCGCCACCGCCCGAGCCCGTTCGGAAGCTCGGCGGACGATCAGGTCGGCCTTCACCCGGTCGCGGATCGCGGCCAGCGGCGGCGCCGCGGCCGGAATGGCCCGGGTGACGGCGACGAGGGCGTAGCGCTGGTTCTCCTCGATGGTCTCCACGGCAGGATCCTCGCCCGGCTCGATCGTGAAGGCGCCTTCGAGCAGCGGCTGGAGCTCCGGGGGCGCCTGCCAGCCGGCGACTTCGGGCGCCGCGCCGGTGGCGGTAACCGGCGCCGTCTCCTTCACCGCCAGCTTCTGCGCGGCGGCGATCTCGTCGAAGGTCGAGCCGTCGCCGATCGCATTCTCGATTCGGGAGGCGAGCTCGTTGAGCGCGTTCGCCGCCTTGCGCTGCTGGATCTGCTTGGCGATCGCGTCGCGAACCGTCGCGAGCGGCGTGGCGGTCGAGACGTTCACATCCACGACCTTGACGACATGCCAGCCGAACGGCCCGCGGACGGGTCCGACCGTTGCTCCCTTGGCGGCGGCGAAGACGGCGGCAGCGACGGCGGGCGAGCTCTTGGCCGCATATTCCTCGCGGGTGTTGAAGCCGAGCGTGATGTCCGCCACGCTTCGGCCCGCCTGGGCCGCGGCGGCCGTGAAGTCGGTTCCGGCGGCGACCTTCTGCGCCAGCGCACGCGCCGCCGGCTCGTCGAGCACGACCTGCGACAGCCGGCGGGACTCCCGGGCCTCATAGGCCGGATCGGAGCGATAGGCCGCCTGGATCTCGGCCTCGGTGGCCTGCGACTGCGCCGCCACATTCTCCGGCCCGAAGACAGCATAGCGTATCACCCGCCGCTCGGGGATGGTGTAGCGGGGCTGGTTGCTCCGGTAGAAAGCCTGGATCTCGGCGGCGCTGGGCT
>DATHBY010000556.1:0-7354 GCA_035295885.1 Allosphingosinicella sp. | reverse complement strand
CATGCCCCTTGCTGTTTATCGCGTGTCGGAGACAGGTTTGCGCAGGCGATTGCCAAGAAATGGTTAACGGCCCGGTTAGGATGACGATCGGGCCGAGCCGGCCTCGCCACAGGGCCATGGCGATGCCGGAGCCAATCGGCTAGGCTCAAGCAACTGGAGGCCCGTTCAATGCGCGCCACGCGTCAGCAGGACAAGCGACCCGAGCCCCGCATCCGCCCCGCGGGGCCGGTCCCCCGTACGATCGCCCCGGCACCGCCGTCGCCGTCGCCCCGCTTCGGCCTGGCAGCGGTCGCGCCGCGCTCGGGGCTCGGCGGGAACGTGCAGGCCGGGTTGCCGGCGCCGAACCCGGACGGGCTGCCCGAGCCGCTCAAGAGCAACATGGAGAGGATGAGCGGATTGGCGCTCGACGATGTCCGCATCCATCGCAACTCCTCGAGGCCGGCACAGCTTGGGGCACTCGCTTTCACCCAGGGCAGCGACATCCACCTCGCACCGGGCGAGGAAGGGCATCTCGCGCATGAAGCGTGGCACGCCGTCCAGCAGAAGCAGGGCCGGGTGAAGCCGACGCTTCGGATCGGAGGCGTCGCCGCGAGTGACGACCTCCGGTTGGAGCGGGAGGCCGATGCGATGGCTCATCGCTGTCCAGCCACCCTCCTCGCCGAATCGCCATCGGTCGTCCAAGCCCCCGTGGCGGCCAGGGGGGTTGTCCAGCGGCGCACCTATAACCCCTATGGCGACGCCACCGAGAGCGGCGGCGGAAGCACGGCTCATCACATCGTTTCCGATGAGTTGCTCACTGCGGCCATAGGCTATCTGGAGGAACCCGATCAGGCTCAGGACCAGGTTAAGGCCAAGGCCGAGGCTGACGCCGAGGCGAAGGGGGTGCGGCAGCAATTCCTGCCGGTCTTCGACAGCCTGACTATGCGTCAGCTGGCCGAGACGGCGGCCATAACGATCGGTTATTCGGAGCAGGCGAATGGTCAGGAGAAGAACGTCAACGCAAAGGTGGTGCGCGCGGACAATGCGGATGCCGCCTATACAAAGCCCTTCGGCTCGCTGAGCAATGAGGAGCAAGGCCGGATAAGGCTCGCCGGCCTGACTTTTGCCGAGTTTCGCCAGGGATATGACGACCTCCGGCAAGGGCGAGAGTCGACTGTGCCCGCCAAGGTCGCGGAGGATCTGCTCCACACTTTTTTCGAGTGGCAGGCGGGCAATCTCATGCTCGGACCCTCGTCCGAAAAGCGTCTCGAGCCGGGGGCAAAGAACGAGTTCGACGCCGATGCCCGCTTCATCCTCGACAAGGCCAGCCACGTCGCGTCGCTGTCCGCCATCTACGACAAGCTGCTGGCGCTGAAGTTGGATTGGGAAAAGGCGGCCGCTCTGTCCGATGAGAAGAGGATAGCGGCCAGGAAGCTCGTGAAGGCCGGCGTGAAGGAGGTCCTCGGGAAGATGGCGAAGCTCAACGCCGGCATCTCATTGGTGAAGGCGCACGACGAAAGCTTATGGGCTCCTGTGAAGAGCCAGAAGCAGGCGGACCTGTTGGAGCATCTTGAGGGAAAGAAACGTCCAGGCTTCAAGGTCGGCGCCAAGATTCCCGCGGCCCTCGTCCCGGACCTGATCGCGAAGAAGAAGGAGGACGCGAAAGAAGTGAGGACGCTGCTGAGAGTGCTCAAGATCGACAGCGCGCCCAAAGATGCCGGCACTCTTCTCGGGGGAACCTTGAAATTCGCCGCGTCCGGCAAGAAGACGGTGCGTCTGTCCGTCGCCGGTTATGACTCTGCCTCGGTTGAAATCGAGAGGGATTACAGCTTCGACACAGTCGTGGCAGCCGCGAAAAAGGCCGTCGCCGCGGCGTATGATGCCGCGGGTTGACGGACCGCAGAATCAAGTCGCCTCCACCGCCAGATTGTCGATCAGCCGAGTTCGCCCGATCCGGGCCGCCGCCAGCAGCCGCGCCGGCCGCCCGAGCGAATCCACCGGCGCGAGCGTCTCGGCGTCGCGCAGTTCGACATAGTCGATCGGATCGAACCCAGCCTTCGCCAGCCGTTCCTTCGCCGCCGCAAGCGTCGCCGCGACATCGTCCCCGCGCTGGATCGCCGCCGCCGCCTCGCCCAGCGCCCGCGGCAGCGCCCGAGCCGCCTGGCGCTCCTCGTCGGTCAGATAGGCGTTGCGGGAGGAGAGGGCTAGGCCGTCGGCGTCGCGCTGGGTCGGCACTCCGACGATCTCGACGGCGAGACCCCGGTCGCGGACCATCTGCCGGATGACGGCCAGCTGCTGGTAATCCTTCTCGCCGAACAGGGCGATGTCGGGGCGGACCTGGTCGAACAGGCGCGACACCACCGTCGCCACCCCGTCGAAATGGCCGGGGCGGGCGGCGCCGTCCAGGCCCTCCCCGAGGCTTCCGGCGCGGACGCTGATCTCGGACCCGTCGGGGTACATGGTCTCGACGTCGGGCGACCAGAGGATCGCGCAGCCTTCCTCCTCGAGCATCTTGGCGTCGGTCGCCTCGCGGCGGGGATAGGTCGAGAGGTCCTCATGCGCGGCGAACTGGGTCGGGTTGACGAAGATTGAGGCGACGACATGGCCCGCCCGCCGCCGCCCCTCGGCGACCAGCGCCATGTGGCCGGCATGGAGCGCTCCCATGGTCGGAACGAAGGCGATCCTGCCTCCGTCCGAGCGCAGGGCCGCCACCGCCTCGCGCAGGGTTTCTATGTCACGGACAATTTGCACCCCGTTCCCGCCTCCGATATCAGCTTGGGCGACGCCCTTGCGGGGGCCGGTCGGCATAATCAAGGCCAAGAAAAACCAGGGGTGCAGATGGCGTCGCCGCATTTCATCGTTTTCGCCAATGAGAAAGGGGGCACCGGCAAGTCGACGACGGCAGTGCACAGCGCCGTGGCCCTCGCCGCGGCCGGCCGGCGGGTGGCGGCGCTGGACCTCGACACCCGCCAGCGCACGCTCGGCCGCTATCTCGACAACCGGGCGGAGACGGTGAAGCGGCTTGGGATCGACCTCGTCATGCCCGCCTACGAGACGTTCGATCCCGACAAGGGGGAGGCGATCGAGGCGCAGATGGATCGAATCTCCGCGGACGTGGAGATCGTCGTTGTCGACACGCCCGGCCGCGACGATCCCCATGCCCGGGCCGCCATGATCCGCGCCGACACCCTGGTCACCCCGATCAACGACAGCTTCGTCGACCTCGACCTGATCGGCCAGGTCGACGCCGAGACCTACCGGGTGCGCCGGCCGAGCTTCTACGCCGAACTGGTCTGGAACAGCCGCACCCAGCGCGCCAAGACTCACGGCGCCAGCGTCGATTGGGTCGTGCTGCGCAACCGGATGCAACATATCGAGGCGCGTAACATGCGCCGGGTCGGCGAGGCGCTCGGCGAGCTTTCGCGCCGGGTCGGCTTCCGGGTCATTCCGGGCCTCGGCGAGCGGGTCATCTACCGGGAGCTCTTCCCCAAGGGACTCACCCTGCTCGACCTTCCCCACCTCGGCGAGGTCGGGATCGCCCATATCGCCGCCCGCCAGGAATTGCGCGAGATGATCGCCGGCTTCGCATTGCCGCAGCCGGGCGAGACGGCGCCGCAGCGGGCGGCCGCGCTCGCGGGCTAGCCGGAATGGGGCTGCTCATCCTGCTCGCCGCCGGCGGCCTGCTCTGGGCGTTCGCCACCGGGCGGCCCAAGGGCTTCACCTACGAGGACGGCATCGCCGCTGCGCTCTTCCTGCTCGGGCTCAGCCTGTTCACCAAGGGCAGGCTGGTTGTGGGCGCGGCGCTGATGGCGGGCGGCTTGTTCTGGGCCGCCTGGCGCCGCTCGCGCCCCTCGGCCAGGCCGATGCCGGTCGCGGACGCCCGGCGGCTCCTCGGAGTCGGCGAAGGCGCGACGCTCGAGGAAATACGCGACGCCCACCGGCGCCTGATCACCAAGGTCCATCCCGACACCGGCGGCTCGGCCGAGCTCGCCAACCGGGTCAACGCGGCCCGCGACACGTTGCTGGCCGAAACAATGAACCGCAAGCCGCCTCGCGCGTCTTGATCCAATCCCCCTGCCGGAGTTCCGAATGAGCCATCGTCTGCACCCGACGTCCCTGCGCGAATATGACATACGGGGGATTTACGGGGAGACGCTGGCGGAAGACGACGCGCGCGCGGTCGGCCGCACGTTCGCAACGCTCGTTCGCCGCGACGGCGGCGCCACGGTGGCCGTTGGCCGCGACGGGCGCGAGAGCTCGCCGGGCCTGGAGTCGGCGCTGATCGAGGGGCTGACGGCGAGCGGAGTCGACGTCGTCCGGATCGGGCTGGGCCCGACCCCGATGCTCTATTACGCCGAGGCGGAGCTGCCCGTGGACGGCGGTATCATGATCACAGGCAGCCACAATCCCGGCAATTACAACGGCTTCAAGATGGTGCTGAAGCACGACGCCTTCTTCGGCGAGCGGATCCAGGAACTCGGCCGGATGGCCGCCGCGGGCGCCTGGGAGGAAGGCAGCGGCTTCGTCCGCGACGAGGACGTGATGGAGCGCTATGTCGAGCGCCTGCTCGAGCGCTTCGACGGCGCGCCGTTCCGGATCGGCTGGGATTGCGGCAACGGCGCCGCCGGCCCGGTCGTCGAGCGGCTGGTGAAGCGGCTTCCGGGCGAGCATTTCACCCTCTTCACAGAAGTCGACGGCCGCTTCCCCAACCACCATCCCGACCCCACCGTCGAGTCCAACCTCGAGGATCTGAAGCGGCTGGTGCGCGAGAGGGGGCTCGATTTCGGGGTCGCCTTCGACGGCGATGCCGACCGGCTCGGAGCCGTCGACGGCGAAGGCCGGGTCATCTGGGGCGACCAATTGCTTTCGATCCTGGCCGAGCCCGTCCTGCGCGAGGTGCCCGGCGCCACCATCATTGCCGACGTCAAGGCGAGCCAGGCTCTGTTCGACAGGGTCGCCGAGCTCGGCGGCCGGCCCTTGATGTGGAAGACCGGCCACAGCCTGATCAAGTCGAAGATGAAGGAGACCGGCGCCCCGCTGGCGGGGGAGATGAGCGGCCACATCTTCTTCAGACACGAATGGTACGGCTTCGACGACGCCATCTACGCCGCCGTCCGGCTGATCCGCGCCGTCGGCCAGCTCGGCGGCTCGCTGACCGATCTGCGTTCGGCGATGCCGCCGATGATCAACACTCCCGAGATGCGCTTCCAGGTCGACGAGAGCCGCAAGTTCCCGGTCGTCCAGGAGGTGCTCGAGCGCCTTTCGGCCAGCGACGCCGAGGTCGACCGCACCGACGGCGCCCGGGTCAGCACCGCCGACGGCTGGTGGCTGCTTCGCGCCTCCAACACCCAGGACGTCCTCGTCGCCCGAGCGGAGGCGAAGGACGAAGCCGGCCTCGAACGCCTCGTCGCCCAGATCGACGAGCAGCTCGCTCTGTCCGGCCTCGCCCGGGGCGAGCAGGTCGCGCACTGATGCCGAAGCTCTACCCGGAGGCGCTGCTCTTCTGCGTCCTTTGGGCTGCGCTCGCCATTTACGGCGGGCTCGAGCTGGGCTGGAAGGCGGGAGCGGTGCTCACGCTCGGCCTGTTCATCCTGATCATGCCGACCAGCGCGATGATTCTTTCGCGCACCGGGAGCTTCAAGCTGGAGCGGGGGGTGCGGTGGGCCGTGCTGACCGTGGCCGCCGTCGGGCTTCTGTCAGCGCTCGATCTTCAAGGCTGAGCTCGCTCAAGGCGGGCAGGCCCGTTCCGCGCGGACGTCGGCGATGCTCCCTCCATATCCCTTGTCGATATCGGCCAGCGTCCGGGCCCTCGCCGTGAACGCCTTGGCCAGGGCAGGCTCGCCGTTGGCGGCATAGGCGCAGGCGACCGCCATCATCCGGTCGGCAAGGCTCTCGGAACTGCCGTTGCCCTCCATGGACAGCGCCAGCAGGCTGTAGCCGAGCGCTTCCCTGCGCTCGGCGGGCGAGGCCGCCGGGCTGAGTGCGAATGTGCGGGCGACTCCGTAGGCGACCACGCGGTTGTTGGGAAAGGCGGCCGCGGCTTCCCGCCGAAGGGCCATTTTCGCCGGCTGATCGTCGAGCTCCCCCGCCAGCACGCTCTTGAAATAGGCCTCGGTCTCCTCGAGCGTCTGCGATGCCAGGAACACGTTCCGGGTGAGGAGCGAGCTTTGCAGGCGCGACGCCCGGGCCGCCTCGTCCGGCGCGCGCCAATAGGTCCAGTCCCAGCTCGCGGTCGCCGCGGAGGGCGATTTCCAGCGCATGAAATTGTGGCCCGGAACCTCCACCATCGCCACGTCGAACCCGACCATCTGGGCGACGCTGACGATCAGCATCGCGCCGATGTCGCAGTCGACGAAATATACGGGCCCCTCCGGCTTCAGATGGCGAAGCCTGGCCGGCTGATCGGCCCGGAGCGAGGAAGCGACTCGCGGGTCGCTGCGCGCCAGCGGCGCGAAGGCTTCGCCCAAAGTGTCCGGCCAATCTTTCGTCGAGCCCGGCTGGACGAAATTGTGAGCCGCCAGAACGACCGAGACCTTCTCGGCGAACGCCCTGAACTCGTCCGCAGTCGCGGGGGGCGCGGGATCGGGGCCGAGGGCCTCCATAGCGCCGGAGAGGACCTTGCGCAGCAGCGGCTCGGCCGAGGCGGGGACGTCCCTGACCGCCCGCTCCCGTTGCAGCATCCGGTAAGCCAGCGTCTGCTCGAGCGGAACGGCTGCCGGCGGAGCTTCGGGTGCCGCCGGGGTAAGCAGCAACAGGACCAGCAGCAGCAAAGCCAGGCCGATCGGCAGGGAGAGCCATTTCGCCCAGGCCAGCCGTGATTTCCGTGCGGCCATTGGCAATTCCCCCCTCGCTCCGCAATTATCCTCGGGTGGGGGCCCCCTACAATGGCTTTCGCCCGGGGGCAGGGATTTCGCGGCCTCGGCGGCTAATCGTCCTCGTCCTCGCGCCCGACCAGGTTCAGCTCCCGGGCCTTGATCTGGCGGGTCATGCACCAGTGCATCAGCGCGTCCTCACGGCCGTGGGTGATCCACACTTCGCGGGGCCGGAGCTCCTGGATCGTCTCGGTCAGCTCGTCCCAGTCGGCATGATCGGAGACGATCAGAGGCAGCTCGACGTTGCGCTGGCGGGCGCGCTGGCGCACCCGCATCCAGCCCGAGGCCATGGCCGTGATCGGATCGGGCAGCCGCCTCGACCAGCGGTCGTTGAGGCAGCCGGGCGGGGCGACCACGATCCTGCCGCGAAGCTCGTCCTTCGCGGCGCCGGTGGCGGGACGAAGGTCGCCCAGATCGACTCCCCATTCGCGGTAGAGGTCGCAAAGCCGCTGGAGGGCGCCGTGGATGTAGATCGGCTCGTGATATCCCCGGCAGCGAAGCTC
>DATHBY010000555.1:0-10194 GCA_035295885.1 Allosphingosinicella sp. | reverse complement strand
TGCCGAGGCCGGCGCGCTCATGTCAGGTTCAGCCCCGCAAAGGGATAGGAAGCGGCATGGCTGAAGCTTCGATTACGCTGAGAGGGTGGAGCGTCCTCCTCGCCCGCCTCCTTGTCCTCCTCATCCTGAGCTTCGCGATCTCGGTTCGGCCGGCGGCGGCTCAGTCGATCCTTCGCGACGCCGAGACCGAGGCGCTGTTCCGCGATATGTCGCGGCCGATCGTCCAGGCGGCCGGCCTGAGGCCCGAGGACGTCCAGGTCGTCCTCATCCACGACCGGTCGATCAACGCCTTCGTCGCGGGCGGGCAGATTGTCTACATCCACTCCGGCCTCCTCGCCGCCGCCGACGACGTCAACGAGGTCCAGGGCGTCATCGCCCACGAGGTCGGCCACATTACCGGCGGCCACGTCATCCGGATCCACGAGGGCGTCAAGGTCGCCACCGGGATCATGCTCCTCTCGCTCGTCCTGGGCGCAGCGGCGATGGCGGCCGGCGCGAGCGAGGCCGGAGCGGGCATCATGGCGGCCGGGCAGCAGGCGGCGATGGGCAAGTTCCTCGCCTTCAGCCGCACCCAGGAATCGGCCGCCGACGCCGCCGCCGCCGGATTCCTCGCCAAGTCGGAAACTAACGGCAAGGGCCTGATCAGCTTCTTCAAGAAGCTCCAGAACCAGGAATTCCGCTACGCCATTCCGCAGGACAACAGCTACGCCCGCACCCACCCGCTGACCGGCGAGCGCGTCGCCGCGCTCGAGCAGTCGGTCAAGAGCGCGCCCGGCTGGAACCGCGCCACCGACCCCAAGCTCGAGGCCCGCTTCCAGCGGGTAAAGGCCAAGCTCTCGGGCTATGTCGAGGATCCGATACGAACGCGAGTCGCCTATCCGGAGAGCAACAAGAGCGTCCCGGCGCGCTACGCCCGGGCCTATGCCTGGCATAAGAGCGCCTATCCGGACAAAGCGCTGGCCGAAGCCGACAGCCTGCTCGCCGAGCAGCCGACCGATCCCTATTTCCTGGAGCTGAAAGGCCAGATCCTGCTCGAATCCGGCCGACCCTACGAGGCGCTCGAGTCGCTCCGCCAGTCGGTCCGATATGCTCCCGATCAGCCGCTCATCTCCGCTTTGCTCGGCCACGCGCTGATCGCCACCGAGCGGCCGGATCATTATGAGGAGGCGAAGCGAGTGCTTCGGGCCGCGATCGGCCGCGACAATTCCAACCCCTTCGCCTGGTACCAGCTCGGGATCGTCTACGACCGCGAGGGCGATCCCGGCCGGGCCGCGCTCGCCACCGCCGAGCGCTACAACCTCCAGGGCGAGCCTCGCCTCGCTCTGGTCAATGCCGAGCAGGCGCTGAAGACCGTCCCCACCGGCACGCCCGACTGGCTGCGCGCCCAGGACATCGCGATGGTGTCGCGGACCGAGGTGGAACGGAAGAAAAAGAACCGTGACAACTGACTCAGCCCGGGCGCGCAAGGGCTTGGGAGGCTGGACGATCGCCCTGGCGGCTGGACTGATCGGAGCCGCCGTCGGCGGCGGCGCGGTCGCCTATGTGTCGCGGGAGTCGGTCCGCGACTATCTCCTCGAGAATCCCGAGGTCCTTCCCGAAGCGATGGACCGGCTTCGCGAGCGCGAGGCGGCGAAGATGGTCTCCGCCAATCGCTCGGCCCTGGAAACGCCGTTCGGGAGTGCCTGGGCGGGCGCCAAAGACGGCGACGTGGTCCTCGTCGAGTTCTTCGATTACGCCTGCGGCTATTGCCGCAAGAGCAATGCCGACGTCGACCGGCTGCTTCGCGAGGACCCGAAGCTCAAGGTGGTCTGGCGGGAATGGCCGGTGCTCGGGGCCGACAGCGAGGCCGCCGCCAGGGCCAGCCTCGCCGCCGCCCGGGCAGGGCGGTTCAAGCCCTTCTTCGACAGCCTTTTCGCCGCCGGCCGGCCCACCCCCGAAGCGCTCGCCAGGGTGCGCGCCGGAGTAGCGCCCGGCGCCGAACTTCCCGCCGCGGCCGCCGACCGGGAGCTGGCGAAGAATTTCCAGCTCGCCCGAGGCATCGAGGCGACCGGCACTCCGACCTTCGTCGTCGGCGACCGGATCCTGCAGGGGGCCGTCGGCTACGAAGCACTGCGCGACGCGATCAAAGAGGCGCGGGCGAAGAAGGCCTGATCCGTCATCCGGCTTGTCCCGCTTGGAAACCCCTCGCCCACCCGCCATAGTCGCCTCATGCAGCCCTATCTCCAGCTCCTCTCCCGAATCCTCGACGAGGGCGCCGAGCAGAAAGACCGGACCGGCGTCGGCACCCTCTCCGTCTTCGGCCACCAGATGCGCTTCGACCTCGCCGACGGCTTCCCGCTGCTGACGACCAAGAAGCTCCATCTGCGCTCGATCGTCATCGAATTGCTCTGGTTCCTTCGCGGCGAGACCAACATCGCCTGGCTGAAGGAGAACAGGGTCCGGATCTGGGACGAATGGGCGGACGAAGGCGGCGAGCTCGGCCCCGTCTACGGCAAGCAGTGGCGGGACTGGGAGGGGCCCGGCGGCCGCCATGTCGACCAGATCGCCGACCTGATCGAGCTGATCAAGCGAGACCCCGCCTCACGCCGCCAGATCGTCTCCGCCTGGAACCCGGCCGAGATCGAGCGGATGGCGCTCGCGCCCTGCCATTGCCTGTTCCAGACCCAGGTGGCGCGCGGCCGGCTCAACCTCCAGCTTTACCAGAGGAGCGCCGACGCTTTCCTCGGAGTGCCGTTCAACATCGCCAGCTACGCCTTGCTCACCCACATGCTGGCCCAGCAATGCGGGCTGGAGCCGGGCGTGTTCGTCTGGACCGGGGGGGACTGCCATCTCTATTCCAACCATCTCGACCAGGCGCGGCTGCAGCTGACGCGCGAGCCTAAGCCGCTGCCGAAGCTGAATATCCTCCGCCGACCCGAGGCGATCGACCGCTACGAATATGAGGATTTCGAGATCACCGGCTACGAAGCCCACCCGCACATCAAGGCCGAGGTGGCGGTTTGAGCATCATAAGCCTCATCGTCGCACGAGCGGAGAATGGGGTTATTGGCCGGGAGGGAAAGCTGCCCTGGCACCTCCCCGCCGACCTCAGGCGCTTCAAGGAACTCACGATGGGCACGCCGATGGTGATGGGCCGCAAAACATTCGAGAGCTTGCCGGGCCTGCTGCCGGGGCGAGCGCACATAGTGCTCACCCGAGACCCCAACTGGTCGGCCGAAGGAGCGGAGGTGGCGCGAGACGTCGCGGGTGCGATAGCTCTTGGCGAGGCGCCGCGCCTGTCCGTCATCGGAGGCGCGGAGATCTTCCAGCTGTTCCTGCCCCTCGCGGACCGGATCGAGCTCACCGAGGTTCACGCCCGGCCCGCGGGAGACACCGTCCTTCCGGCATTCGACCCTGCCGACTGGCGCGAGGCGAGCCGCGACAGTCATGGGGCGAAAGATGGGCGGCCGGCGTATAGCTTCGTCCGCCTTGAGCGAAGGGGCTGACATGCGCAAGATCGTCTACGGGCTTCTCGCCCTGCTCGTCATAGCGGTCGGCGCCTTCCTCATCCTTGGCCCCGGCAGGGTCGAGAGCGGCATGAACCAGGTCGTCGCGACTCCGCTGCCCACGATAAGCGAACGCGCTCGGGCGCTTCATCCCCGGCTGGCGATCGCCGACATGCACGCCGACACCCTGCTCTGGCAGCGCAGCCTTCTCGATCCCGCGAGCCGTGGCCAGGTCGACCTGCCCCGGCTCGAGGCCGGCAACGTCGCGCTTCAGGTCTTCTCCTCGGTGACCAAGACTCCCAAGGGCCAGAATTACGACGGCAACGGCGCCGACAGCGACAACATCACCCTGCTCGCCATCGCCCAGCTGCAGCCGGTGCGGACGTGGAACTCGCTGCTGCAGCGCTCGCTCTGGCATGCCGAGAAGCTGCGGCGGGCGGAGGCCAAGTCGAACGGCAGGCTCCGGATCGTGCGCAGCGGCCTCGACGTCCGGCGCCTGCTCGCCGATCGCGCGGCGGGGCGGAAGGTGACGGGCGCGCTGCTCTCGATCGAGGGACTCCAGAATATGGAGGGCCGGCTCGACAATCTCGGACGCCTCCACGCCGCCGGCTTCCGGATGGCCGGCCTCGCCCACTTCTTCGACAACGAAGTCGCCGGCTCGATGCACGGGCTGAAGAAAGGCGGCCTGACTCCGCTCGGGCGGCAGGTCGTTCGGGAGATGGAGCAGCGCGGCATGATCGTCGACATCGCCCACTCCAGCCACGCCGCCGTCGCCGAGGTGCTGGCGATGGCGACGCGGCCGGTCGTCTCCAGCCATGGCGGCGTCCAGGCGACCTGCCAGGTCAACCGCAACCTCACCGATGAGGAGATAAGGGGCGTCGCGCGCACCGGAGGCCTCGTCGGGATCGGCTATTGGGACGCGGCGGTCTGCGATCTGCGCCCCGCCGCGGTCGCCGCCGCAATCGCCCATGTCCGCGACCTCGTCGGCATCGACCATGTCGCCCTGGGCTCCGACTTCGACGGCGCGGTGACAACCGGCTTCGACGCCGCCGGTCTCGTCAACGTCACCCAGTCCCTCGTCGACCGCGGCTTCAACGAGGAGGAGATCGCCAAGGTGATGGGCGGCAATTTGCTGAGGCTGCTGGCGGCGCTGCCCTGATCCTCCCCAGCCGAAGGCTGGGGAGGATTTACGCCCCCCTCCCCCTCTCCTATACGGCGCCCCATGGAGCGGCTGGACGGCGGCTCGGCGGTTCCGCAGGCGCTTCGCGGGGGCATCGTCGCGCTCGGCAATTTCGATGGATTCCACAGTGGGCACCAGGCCGTGGTGGCCCGGGCGGTCGAGCGCGCGCGCTCGGAAAAGCGGCCGGTGCTGGTCGCGACCTTCGATCCCCACCCCGTCCGCTTCTTCCGCCCGGAGACTGCGCCCTTCCGCCTGACCAGCCTCGACCAGCGCCAGCGGCTGTTCGAAGCGGCCGGTGCCGATGCGATGATCGTCTTCAGGTTCGGAGCCGCGCTGGCGGCGACTCCGGCGGACGAATTCATCTCGAACAACCTGCTCGACCTGATCGGGGCGGCCGGGGTGGTGACCGGCGAGGACTTCACCTTCGGCCGCGGCCGCGGCGGAAATGTCGCTGTGCTGGCGGCAGCTGGAGCCAGGCTCGGCTTCTCCGTCGATTCGGTAGGCCCGGTCTCCGATTTGGAGGGGCCGATCTCGTCGAGCCGGATCCGCCGCGCCCTTCAGGAAGGCGACTGCGAGACCGCGGCACGGCTGCTCACCCGCCCCTTCGCCATCGAGGGCGTCGTCGAGCATGGCGACAAGAGGGGCCGAACAATCGGCTATCCCACCGCCAATATCGCGCTCGGCCCTTATCTGCGCCCTCGATTCGGCATCTACGCGGTGCACGGGCGGCTGGCCGACGGGCGGGTGCTGGACGGCGCCGCCAATCTCGGCATCCGCCCCACCTTCGAGCCGCCCAGGGAGCTGCTCGAGCCCTATTTCTTCGGCTTCGACGGCGATCTCTACGGCCGGACGATCGAGGTCGAGCTCATCTCCTTCCTCCGCCCCGAGGCCAAATATGACAGCCTCGACGCGCTCAAGGCGCAGATGGCGGCGGATTGCGACGAGGCGCGGCGGAGGCTGGCGGCATGAAGGCATGGCAATGGGTTGGCGGCGCAGTCGTCGCCTTCGCGGTGGCCGTGTCGCTGATCAACGCCTCCTGGATCGCCCCCCGGTCGAAGAAACCCCTGATCCTCGTCGCCCATCGCGGTCTCGCCCAGCAATTCGACCGCGCCGGGGTCGGCAGGGACACGTGTACCGCAACTCGAATCCGTCCCGGCGCCGAGCATGATTTCATCGAGAACACGCTTCGCTCGATGTCCAACGCCCGCCATTTCGGCGCCGACGCGATCGAACTCGACGTCCACCCGACCAAGGACGGCCAGATGGTCGTCTTCCACGACTGGACCCTCGACTGCCGAACCGACGGCAAGGGCCCCGTCCGCGAGCGGACGCTGGCCGAGCTGAAGAAGCTCGACGTCGGCTACGGCTACACCGCCGACGGCGGCAGGACCTTTCCGTTGCGCGGCCGCGGAATCGGCGGCATGCCCACGGTGGAGGAGGCGCTTCGCGAGACTCCGCGCATGCGGCTCTTCTTCAACTTCAAGAGCAAGGACCCGCGCGACGCGGACGCCCTCGTCGCCGCATTCCGCCGCGCCGGGGTCGAGATAGACGGCAGGTTCGCCTTCTACGGCCACCCCCGCGTCACCGCCCGGATGAAGCAGCTGGTGCCCGGCGCCTGGACCTTCTGGAAGGGCGAGATGAAGGAATGCCTCACCGATTATGTGAAATGGGGGTGGACGAGCTACGTGCCGAAGAGCTGCCGCAACACGACGGTGGCGGTGCCGCTCAACTATCAGTGGGCGATCTGGGGCTGGCCCAAGCGTTTCATCGCGCGGATGGAGAGCGTCGGCACCAGGGTGATCCTGATGGGCCCCTACGAGAATGGCGAGATCGCCGGCCTCGAGCGCCCCGAGCAGCTCGGCAAGGTGCCGCGCGACTTCCGCGGCTATCTGTGGATCGAGGATTTCTACAATGTGGGGCGGGCGCTGGAGAATTGAGGCGCCGTCATGCCGGACTTGATCCGGCATCCATGAACGCCGCCGGAGGGGAATAGGCACCGTCGGCGTTCATGGATTCCGGCTTTCGCCGGAATGACGACTGTTCCAATTCCCACCCCGCCTGCGCTAAGGCCCGCCCCAATGTCCGAAAAACCCGATTACCGCGACACGGTCTTCCTTCCGAAGACCGACTTCCCGATGAAAGCCGGCCTTGCAGCGAAGGAGCCGGCCATCCTCGCGCGCTGGGCCGAGATGGGGCTCTACAAGCGCCTTCGCGAGGCGCGCGCCGGCCGGCAGCGCTTCATCCTCCACGACGGCCCGCCTTACGCCAATGGCGACATCCACATGGGCCACGCCATGAACAAGATCCTCAAGGACATGGTGGTCCGCTCCCAGTCCCTGCTCGGCAAGGACGCCCCCTACGTCCCCGGCTGGGACTGCCACGGCCTGCCCATCGAGTGGAAGATCGAGGAGCAGTATCGCAAAAGGAAAATGGATAAGGATGCAGTGCCGCCACGCGAATTCCGGGCGGAATGCAGGTCTTATGCAGAAAAATGGGTAAGTATACAGTCCGAGCAGTTCCAGCGCCTCGGAGTGATGGGCGAGTGGGACGATCCGTACCTCACGATGAAGTTCGAGGCCGAGGCGAAGATCGTTGAGGAGCTGCTCAGCTTCGCCGAAAGCGGCCAGCTCTACCGGGGCGCCAAGCCGGTCATGTGGTCGCCGGTGGAAAAGACGGCTCTGGCCGAGGCCGAGGTCGAATATGAGGAGATCGTCTCGACCCAGATCGACGTCGCCTTCCCGATCGTCGAGGCGCCGGGCGCTCCCGACCTGGTCGGCGCACAGGCCCTGATCTGGACGACCACGCCCTGGACCATCCCGGTCAACCAGGCGCTCGCCTACGGTCCCGAGATCGAATATCTGCTCCTGAGGGCGGAGATCGAGAGCGAGGGGGAAGCGCCGGCAGCGCGTTACACGCAGACCAACGCCGCCCTCGGCACCTTCCACGGCGCCCGCTTCCTGGTGGCGCGGGACCTCGCCCAAGGCTTGCGCGAACGCGCCGAGCGGCATTTCGCGTCAGTGGCGCCCGACGGGCAAGGCTTGCGCCTTCGATGGAGCGAAACTGGGTCGATCAGGGGCAGCGCCCTGGAAGGCGCCCTCGCCCGCCATCCGATGCACGAGCTCGGCGGCTTCTTCGCCAGGCCCCGCCCTTTCCTTGCCGGCGATTTCGTCACTACCGAGCAGGGGACCGGCCTCGTCCACATGTCCCCCGACCATGGCGAGGACGATTTCCTGCTCTGCAAGGCGAACGGCCTCGACCCCGCCTTCGCGGTCGACGATGCCGGCTTCTACCGCAACGACTGGGAATGGCTCGGCGGGCTGGGCTCGGTGATCAACGCCAAGTTCAACGCGCCCGACGGGCCGATCTGCATCGGGCTGAGCGAGCATGGCGGCCTGCTCGCCGCGTCGCAGGACTTCCGCCATTCCTACCCGCACAGCTGGCGGTCCAAGGCGAAGATCATCTTCCGCTGCACCCCGCAGTGGTTCATCCCGATGGATTCGGGCGAGCGGACGCTGCGCGACACCGCACTGGCCGCGATCGACGAGACCCGCTGGGTGCCGGAGAAGTCGAAGAACCGGATACGCGCCATGGTCGAGGGGCGGCCGGACTGGGTGATCAGCCGTCAGCGCGCCTGGGGCGTTCCGATCGCGCTCTACGTGCACCGCAAGACCGGCGAGTATCTGCGCGACGCGGTGGTGAACTCACGGATCATCCGCGCCTTCCACGAAGGGGGCGCCGACGCCTGGTTCGGCGCCGACCACCAGGCCCTGCTCGGCAACGGCTACAGCCTCGACGATTACGAGCCGGTCACCGACATCCTCGACGTCTGGTTCGATAGCGGCTCCACCCACAGCTATGTAGTCGAGGCCCGCTACGGCGAGGGCGTGCGCGCCGATGTCTATGTCGAAGGCTCCGACCAGCATCGCGGCTGGTTCCAGTCGTCGCTCCTGGAGAGCTGCGGAACCCGCGGCCGTGCGCCCTACGAGACGGTGCTCACCCACGGCTTCGCCCTCGACCAGAACATGCGCAAGATGTCCAAGAGCCTGGGCAACACGATCGACCCGCTCGCGGTGCTCAGGGAGAGCGGCGCCGACATATTGCGGCTGTGGACCGCCTCGACCGACTATTTCGAGGATGTCCGCATCGGCAAGGAGGTGCTCGCCACCACTACCGATGCCTACAGGAAGCTCAGGAACACCTTCCGCTATCTGCTCGGAGCGCTCGCCGGCTTCGACGAGGCGGAGCGGGTGCCGGCGGCGGGCATGCCGGAGCTCGAACGCTGGGTGCTGCACCGCCTCGCCGAGCTCGATGCCGAGCTCAAGGAGGCGACCGAGGGCTTCGAGTTCAACCGCTACGTGCGGCTCATCTCGAACTTCGCCAACGACGACCTCTCCGCCTTCTTCTTCGATATCCGCAAGGACAGCCTCTACTGCGACTCGCCCTCGTCGCCCAAGCGGCGCGCCTATCGGACTGTCCTCGACACGGTGTTCCACGCTTTGGTGCGCTGGATGGCGCCCGTCCTGTGCTTCACCACCGAGGAAGTGTGGCAGACCCGCTATCCCGAGGACGGCGGCTCGGTTCACCTGCTCGAATGGCCGGAGATCGACTCCGGCTGGCGCGACGAGGCGCTGGGGGCGAAATGGGCGCTGATCCGCTCCACCCGCGAGCGGGTCACCGAAAGCATCGAGCCGCTTCGGCGCGAGAAGGTCATCGGCTCCAGCCTCGAGGCGAAGGTGCTGTACCCGGCGGTTCAGACGGGCCTCCTCGATGCCGAGCTGGACCAGCTCGCCGAAATCTACATCGTCTCCGAGGTCGCGCCGGGCCAGACCGACAGCCTCGAAGTCACCAAGTCCGATTATCTGAAATGCGGCCGCTGCTGGCGGCTGCTTCCGGAAGTGAAGGAAGACGGGGGCCTGTGCGCCCGCTGCGAGGGGGTTGTGAATGGCTGATCTGTCCCGCGATACTCAGCGGATGAGGAGGAATCGGGTCGTCGGCCTCTCGGTCGCCGCCAGCGTCTTCCTCCTCGACCAGGCGGTAAAATGGTTGGTGACCTACCCGCTTCAGCTGCCCCATCGGCTGACCATCGAGATTCTGCCCTTCTTCACGCTGCGCTGGCTGAAGAATACCGGGGTTTCGATGGGCCTGCTCAACGCGGACAGCGACCTCGGGCGCTGGCTGCTCGTCGCCCTCACCTGCGCGATCGCGGCCTTCGTCGCCTTCTGGATGTGGCGCGAGAAACGCCGCGACGACGCCGTCGCCCTGGCGCTCGTGCTCGGCGGGGCGCTCGGCAACATCCTCGACCGGGTGCGCCTGGGCTATGTCGTGGACTATGCCGACCTGCATTTCGGCGACATTCATCCGTTTTTGGTCTTTAACGTGGGCGACGCTGCCATTACCATCGGCGTCCTGCTATTGCTGGTCCGGGCGCTGCTGACGCGCGAACGGAAGGTTCCCGAGGAGGAAAAGTGACTATGCGTATCGTGAAGCTCGGCCTTGGCGCCTGCGCGGCGACCCTGCTGCTGGCCGGCT
>DATHBY010000554.1:0-3323 GCA_035295885.1 Allosphingosinicella sp. | reverse complement strand
ATCCGGCATCCACCTTATTCCTCCACCGGGATTGAGAAAAAGGTGGACCCCGGAGCAAGTCCGGGGTGACGATTCTCCTTCGGCAGGACAAAGTCTGGCTGCCCACCCGCCGCTTCGCGGCAGGGAGGCAAGTCAGCCCCTCAGAGCGAAGCGCTGCAGCTTGCCGGTCGCCGTCTTCGGGAGCGCCTCCACGAACTCGAGCTCGCGCGGATATTTGTAGGGCGCGATCGTCGCCTTGACATGATCCTGGAGCTCGCGGGCGAGCGCTTCGTCCGCTTCGCGGCCCGGGGCGGCGACGACGAACGCCTTCACCCTCTGCCCGCGCTCCTCGCACGGCACCCCGATCACTGCGCATTCCTGAACCGCCGGGTGGGCGTAGAGAGCATTCTCCACTTCCGGCGCGGCGATGTTGTAGCCGGCCGAAATGATCATGTCGTCGGACCGCGCAACGTACCAGAAATAGCCCTCCTCGTCGGTCCGGTAGGTGTCGCCGGTCACGTTCCAGCCGCCCTGGACATAGTCGGACTGGCGCTCGTCGTCGAAATAGCGGCAGCCGGTCGGCCCCTTCACCGCCAGCCGGCCGGTGCCGTGGGGGAGGGGATTGCCGTCCTCGTCCAAAACGCAGGCCCGGTAGCCCGGCACCGCCTTCCCGGTCGCGCCGGGGCGGATGTCGTCACCGGACGCGGAGATGAAGATATGCATCATCTCGGTCGCGCCGATCCCGTCGACGATCCTGAGGCCCGTCGCGTCGTTCCAGGCGTGCCAGGTCGCAGCCGGCAGATGCTCGCCGGCGGAGACGCAGGTGGCCAGGGAGGAAATGTCGTGCTCGCCGATCAGTCCGAGCATCGCCTTGTAGGCGGTGGGCGCGGTGGCGAGGGTGGTGACCTTGAACCTGGCGATCGCCTCGAGCAGCGGCTTGGGCCCCGGCTGCTCGATCGTCACCGCCGCTCCGCCGAAGCGCCAGGGGAAGATGAGCAGCATTCCCAGGCCGAAGGTGAAGGCGATGGGCGCCGAGCAGGCCCAGCGGCCGCCGGGCTCCGGCGTCAGCACATGGCGCGCGAAGCTGTCGGCGGGAGCGAGTATGTCGCGATGAAAGTGGACGCAGCCCTTGGGCCGGCCCGTGGTGCCCGACGTGAAGGCGATCAGGGCGACGTCGTCGCGACGGGTGGCGACGGCGGCGAAGCCGGGCTCCACCGACTTCAGCCGCTGCTCGAGCCGGCCGCCGCCCGAATCGCCGCGGTAGGTGAGGAGCGAGCGGATCAGCCCGGTCTCGTCCGCAGCCGTCATGAAGTCGCCGAGAAAGCGTTCGTCGACGATGGCGTGATGGACCCGCGCCCGCTCGACGATCGTCGCGACCTCGCCGGCGCGAAGGACAGGCATGGTCGCGACCACGATTCCGCCGGCCTTCAGCACCCCGAGCCAGCAGGCGAACAGAATCGCCGTATTCGGGCCTCGCAGAAGCACGCGGTCGCCGGGGACGAGATCCTCCTCTTCGGCGAGCAGCCGGGCGACCCGGTCGCTGAGGTCGCGCATCTCCCCATAGGTCCAGCGCCCGGAATCGTTGATAATCGCCAGTGCGTGCGGATCCCCCTTGTCGATCAGCTCCACCGCCGCGTTGAGCCGCTCGGGATATTGCAGCTCGGGCAGGTCGAACAGGAATTCCGGCTGGCCCTCGGGCGGCGGCAGCCGGTCGCGGACGAAGGTGTCGGCGTGGGCCGTCATTCCGGCACCACCGCGACGGCCTCGATTTCGATCCGGGCCTCGGGCTCGACCAGGGCCGCCACCTGAACCGCCGCCATGCACGGGAAGTGATTGCCCATCATTTCGCGATAGGCGGCGCCGACTTCGCTGAGGCTGCCGACATATTCGTCGCGGTCGACGACGTACCAGGTCATCCTCACGACATGCTCCGGGCCCGCGCCGTCCTCGGCGAGGATGGCGAGGATGTTCCTGAGGACCTGCCGGAACTGGCCGACGAAGCTGCCCGCCACGAAGCGCTGCCGCTCGTCCCATCCGACCACTCCGGCCGTGAAGACCAGCCGGCCCCTGGCCGAGACGCCGTTGGAATAGCCCCTCGGCCTGGGCCATCCCGGTGGAAGCAGGATCCTCATTCGCGATACTCTGCCAGATGCTGGCGGGCGATGACCATTTTTTGCACTTCGGAAGCTCCTTCGTAGATCCTGAGCGCCCGGATCTCCCGGTAGAGCCGCTCGACGGCAACCCCCCTCGTCACTCCGAGACCTCCGAACATCTGCACCGCCTTGTCGATGACGCTTTGGGCGCTGTCGGTGGCGTGGAGCTTGGCGAGCGCCGCCTCGCGGCTGTTGCGCAGCCCCTTGACGTCGCGAAGCCAGGCGGCGCGGTAGACGAGCAAAGCGGAGGTCTCGACGTCGAGCACCATCTCCGCGAGCTTCGACTGGGTGACGGCATTGTCCGCCAGAGTGCCCGCGCCCAGCCGGCGGGTGAGGGAGCGCCGGGTCGCCTCGTCGAGCGCTCGCCGGGCGAAGCCCAGAGCGGCCGCTCCCACGGTGGTTCGGAAGACGTCGAGAGTCGCCATCGCCTGAGCGAAGCCGCGCCCGCGCCCGCCGAGCAGGGCGGAGGCGGGGAGACGGGCCCCGGCGAAGCGGAGGGTGGCGAGGGGGTGGGGCGCGATCACCTCGATGCGCTCGCTGTCGTCCAGCCCGGGCGTGTCGCGGTCGACGATGAAGGCGGAGATGCCCTTGGCGCCCGGCGCCTCCCCGGTGCGGGCGAAGAGGATGTAATAATCGGCGATGCCGCCGTTCGAGATGTAGGTCTTGGCGCCGTTCAGCACCCAGCCGCCGGCCGATTCCTCCGCGGTCATGTCCATGGACGCGACGTCGGAGCCGGATTCGGGCTCGGTAAGGGCGAAGGCGGCGATCTTGTCGCCGCGGGCGACGGCCGGGAGATAGGCGGCTTTCTGGGCGTCCGTGCCGAACAGGCTGATCGTGCCCGAGCCCAAGCCCTGCATGGCGAAGGCGAAATCGGCGAGGCCGCTGTGGCGGGCGAGAGTCTCGCGGATCAGGGCCAAGGTCCGCACGTCGAGCCGGCCCGCCCCGTCGGGCACGCAGTGCCGAAGCCAGCCCCCGTCGCCGAGCTTGCGGACGAGGCCGCGGCAGGCCTGGTCGAGGTCGTCGGGCTCTTCTTCGGACAGCTCAGCCACGCACCAGCGCTCCAGCCTTTCCGCAAGCGCCCGGTGGCTGTCGTCGAAAAAGGGCCAGTCGAGGAAGTCCCTCACTGCCCTCACCCTCCCACGACGCTGCGCGTCGCAGGCCCCTCCCTCTCCCCTGCAGGGAGAGGGGTTA